>DASYLQ010000371.1:0-10620 GCA_036009485.1 Janthinobacterium sp. | reverse complement strand
TGTCGCAGGCGTCCAGCGAACAAGCCGCCGGGGTCGAGGAAACCAGCGCCTCGATCGAACAGATGACGGCCTCGATTTCGCAAAACACGGAAAACGCCAAGGTCACCGACGGCATGGCGACCAAGGCGGCGCAGGAAGCCACCGAGGGCGGCGCGGCCGTCAGGGACACGGTGGCGGCGATGAAGCAGATCGCCAAGAAGATCGGCATCATCGACGACATCGCCTACCAGACCAATCTGCTGGCGCTGAACGCGGCCATCGAGGCGGCCCGCGCCGGCGAGCACGGCAAGGGTTTCGCGGTGGTGGCGGCCGAGGTGCGCAAGCTGGCCGAGCGCAGCCAGGTGGCGGCGCAGGAAATCGGCGAAGTGGCGACCAACAGCGTCGAGCTGGCCGAACGGGCCGGCAAGCTGCTCGACGCGATGGTGCCGAACATCCGCAAGACGTCCGACCTGGTGCAGGAAATCACGGCGGCGTCGGAAGAGCAATCGTCCGGCGTCGGCCAGATCAATGCCGCCGTCGGCCAGTTGAGCCAGACGACGCAGCAGAATGCGTCGAGTTCGGAAGAGCTGGCGGCGACGGCGGAGGAAATGAGCGGCCAGGCCGAACAACTGCAGCAAAGCATGTCCTTCTTCAAGCTGGCGGGCGCGGCGCCCTTGCGGGCGATTCCGGCCGGACGCAAATCCGCATCCAGGGAAGTGCCCCGGCGGCATGGCGGGCTGAAGGTTGCCGACAGCCTCAGTTTTGCCTCCCAGGGGGCGCCGGACGAGGCGCTGTTCACCAAATACTAAGGAGCGACACCGTGAATGCACTGGTGCACACAGGCGGCCGTCATACGGCCGCGGCGCAGGCGATGGCCGAACATGCGCAATACCTGACCTTCATGCTGGGCGGCGAAGTGTTCGCCATCGGCATCCTGGCGATCAAGGAAATCATCGAGTACGGCGGCTTGACCGAAGTGCCGATGATGCCCGACAGCATACGCGGCGTGATCAACCTGCGCGGCGCGGTGGTGCCGGTAATGGATTTGTCTGCGCGCTTCGGCAAGCCGGCGACGGCGCTGAGCAAGCGCACCTGCATCGTCATCGTCGAACTGGAAAACGATGGCGAGCACCAGGTCATCGGGGTGGTGGTCGATGCCGTCAACGCGGTGCTGGATATCCCGGCCGCCGAGATCGAGCCGGCGCCGGCCTTCGGCACGCGCATCCGCGGCGATTTCATTTTCGGCATGGGCAAGGTCAACGGCAAGTTCGTGATCCTGCTAAATATCGGCAAGGTGCTGGCGATCGAGGACATGGCGGCATTGCCGGAGACGGTGGAGGCGCTGGCGGCGGGGTGAGGCCGGCCGGTCCCAGCCATTTTTTATCGGAGCAGCAGTGTTATGAGTGCCTACAACATCAGCGACCAGGAATTCGCCCAGTTCCAGCGTTTCATTTTCGATGCCGCCGGCATCACCCTGTCGTCGGCCAAGAAGGCCCTCGTCAGCGGCCGCCTGGCGAAGCGATTGCAGCAGCGCCAGCTGGACAGTTACAGCGCGTATTTCAAGCTGCTGTCCAGCGGCGAGGCGCCCGGGGAAATGCAGATCGCCGTCGACCTGCTGACCACCAACGAAACCTATTTTTTCCGCGAACCCAAACATTTCGAGCTGCTGCGCGAACTGGCGCTGGCGGCGCGCGCGGCCGGGCGCGGCTCGACCTTCCGGGTCTGGAGCGCGGCCAGTTCCTCGGGCGAGGAAGCCTACAGCATCGCCATGGTGCTGGCCGACTGCCTCGCCGACCAGCCCTGGGAAATCGTCGCTTCCGACATCAGCATGCGCATGCTGGAGCGGGCCCGCTGCGGCCACTATCCGGTCGAGCGCACGGCGCATATCCCGCCGGCTTATTTAAAACGCTTTTGCCTGAAGGGCATCGAGTCCCAGCAAGGCACTTTGCTGGTCGAACGCGCGTTGCGCAACAAGGTGCAATTCCGCCAGGTGAACCTGAACACGACGCTGCCGGAACTGGGCGGCTTCGATGTGATTTTCCTGCGTAACGTGATGATTTATTTTAACGGCGACACCAAGCGCCAGGTCGTCGCCCGCGTGCTGGGACAGCTCAAGCCGGGCGGCCATTTCCTGATCGGGCATTCGGAAAGCCTGAACGACATCAGCGACGCCGTGCGCGTGCTGTCGCCGTCGATCTACCGCAAACCGTAAGGCCCGCTGTCCCCGATGAGCAAGGTGATCGACATTTTCCTCCAGCCCGGCGAATACTTCGTGGGCGACGCCGATTACCGCATCCGCACCCTGCTCGGTTCCTGCGTCTCGATCACGCTGTGGCATCCGGCCCGGCGCATCGGCGCGATGTCGCATTTCCTGCTGTCGCGCCGCGGCCCCGCCACTGTTCCGGCGCTGTTTGCCCCATTGGCCCCGCATCTGCCGCACCCGCTGGAAGTGATGGATGCGCGCTATGGCGAAGAGGCGATGGACCTGATGCTGGCCGAGCTGCGCCGCGCCCGCGTCGCGCCGGACGAATGCCAGGGCAAGATCTTCGGCGGCGGTAATATGTTCCCCCAGCTGCAGCGCAACGAGGTCATGAATGTGGGGCACAGGAATGGCGAGGCCGCGCGCGGACTGCTGCATGCGCACGGCATCCGCATCGTCTCCGAAAGCCTGTTCGGCGACGGCCACCGGCAAATCATTTTCGATGTGCGCAGCGGCGACGTCTGGGCCCATCACGTCAGGCCGCCCGGCGCGGCATACACGAGAGAATCCGCATGAAGAATATCAATGTACTGGTGGTCGACGATTCCGCCGTGGTGCGCCAGGTGCTCAGCGCCATGCTCGAGGCGGCACCCGGCATCCACGTCACCCATGCGGTGGCCGATCCCTTGCTGGCGATCGAGCGCATGAAGCTGCAGTGGCCCGACGTCATCGTGCTGGATGTCGAAATGCCGCGCATGGACGGCATCACCTTCCTGAAAAAGATCATGCAGGAAAAGCCGACGCCGGTGGTGATTTGCTCGACGCTGACCGAGAAGGGCGCGCAGACGACGATGGCGGCGATGGCGGCGGGCGCCGTCGCCATCATCACCAAGCCGAAGCTGGGCCTGAAGCAGTTCCTGCAGGAGAGCGCCGATGAATTGATCGGCGCGGTGCGGGCGGCGGCGCAAGCCAATGTGCGGCGCCTCGCGCCGGGCGCGCCGCCGCCGGCGCCTGGCGTCAAGCACAGCGCCGACGTCATCCTGTCGTCGGCGGTGGAGAGCCGGCCGATGCTGCAGACCACCGAGCGGGTCGTGGCGATGGGCACTTCCACCGGCGGCACGCAGGCGCTGGAAGAGGTGTTGACGGCGCTGCCGCGCGTCACGCCGGGCATCATCATCGTCCAGCACATGCCGGAAAAATTCACCGCCGCCTTCGCTGCGCGCCTGGACGGCTTATGCCAGATCACCGTCATGGAGGCGCGCCACAACGACCGCGTGATCCAGGGCCGGGCCTTGATCGCCCCCGGCGGCAAGCACATGCTGCTGCGGCGCGACGGCGCCCAGTATTTTGTCGAAGTGATCGACGGTCCGCTGGTGAACCGGCACCGGCCCTCGGTCGACGTGCTGTTCCGCTCCGTCGCCAAATGCGCCGGCGCCAACGCGCTCGGCGTCATCATGACCGGCATGGGCGACGACGGCGCCGCCGGCTTGCTGGAGATGCGCAAGGCCGGCGCCCGCACCGTGGCCCAGGACGAGGACAGTTGCGTGGTCTACGGCATGCCGAAGGAGGCGGTGAAGCGCGGCGCGGTGGAAAAAACGGTGCCGCTGAAAGCCATCGACAAGGAAATCCTGCAGCAGCTGACCTCGTTTACGCGCTAGGGCTCGGTAGGGCTCAGGCACCGCGGCATGCCAGCGAGGGCCGCAGAATTTCGGCGGCCGGCGACCGGCGGGCGGGGCGATCCAGTAAAATAGGCCATTCCTTTATTCCAGACTGCCATGACCCAAGACGAATTGAAACAAGCCGTTGCCCGCGCCGCCATCGAATACGTTGTAGATAATGAAATCATCGGCGTCGGCACCGGCAGCACCGCCAATTTTTTTATCGATGAACTCGCCAAAATCAAGCAACGCATCAAGGGTGCGGTGGCCTCGTCCGAAGCGACCGCGGCGCGCCTGCGCGGTCACGGCATCGAGGTCCATGACTTGAACGACGTGGCGGAGATCGCCGTGTACATCGACGGCGCCGATGAAATCACGGCGGCCGGCGCGATGATCAAGGGCGGCGGCGCGGCCTTGACGCGCGAAAAGATCGTCGCCTCCGTCTCGCGCCAATTCGTCTGCATCGCCGACGGCTCCAAGCTGGTCGAGACGCTGGGCAAGTTCCCGCTGCCGGTGGAAGTGCTGCCGATGGCGCAGGCGGCCGTCACGCGCCGTCTCGCCGCGCTGGGCGGCCAGCCGCGCCTGCGCCTGAAGGCCAATAGCCAGGAAGCCTTTGTCACCGACAACGGCGGCTTGATCATCGACGTCGCCGGGCTGGCGATCACCGATCCGCTGGCGCTGGAGTGCGAGATCAACCAGATCGTCGGGGTGATCGCGGTCGGCTTGTTCGCCAGCCGCGGCGCCGATGTCTGCCTGCTCGGCATGGCCGACGGCGTGCGCACGCTGAAGTTTTGAGTTTTTTTCCTCATCCCTTGATCGGTCCTCGATGAAACGCTTGCTATTGCCGTCCGCCCTATTGTCCTGCGCTGCGCTGCTGGCCGCCTGTTCCGGTTTTCCATTCCGCCATACCGATCCGGCGCCGGCCGCGGCCGTGGTGAAACCGGCGCTGCCGGCCTTGGCCGCCGACGGCACGGCGCCGGTCAGTATCGATGGCGTGCCGATCGAAAAAGTGGCTTTCCGTTCCGGCATTTCCTCGGTCACCGTGGAACAACTGGCCAAGAAGCAATCCTGTCATGGCGGCCTCGGCGCCGGGCTGGTGTCGGAACCGGGACCGGTCGAGATTTACCGCATGGCTTGCGACAACGGCAAGGCATTCATCGCCAGGTGCGAGCTGCGCCAGTGCCGGGCGATGTAATGCCGATAGGTTCTTATTGCGGCGGCGGCACGTAACCCATGGCGGCGTCGGCGCCATCGCCGAAGAAGTGTTTTTCCATCTGCGTGGCCAAGTATTTGCGGGCGCGCACATCGGCCAGGTTCAGGCGGTTTTCGTTGACCAGCATGGTCTGGTGCTTGAGCCAGCCTTGCCATGCTTCCTTCGACACCGACTCATAGATCTTTTTGCCCAGCTCGCCAGGATACGGCGGGAAATCCAGCCCTTCAGCTTCCTTGTTTAACTTGATGCAATGAATTGTGCGGGCCATCTGTGCTCCTAAAGCGGGATATGAAAGACGTGATTATAAAGTTTTAATCAAAACCTGTGATTTGCGCTGCCAGTTATACATGTGCTGGCGGTCGCGCGGCAAGTCGTCGACGGTGGCGTGGATGAAGCCGCGCTTCTGGAACCAGTGCGCCGTGCGCGTGGTCAAAACGAACAGCTTGTTCAAGCCGGCGGCGCGCGCGCGGTTTTCCATGTGCATCAGGATGCGCTCGCCGTCACCCTGGGCCTGGACTTCCGGATTGACGGTCAGGCAAGCCATTTCCGCCATTTTCTGTTCCGGGAACGGGTAGAGGGCGGCGCAGCCGAAGATCACGCCATCGTGTTCGATGACGGAGAAATAGTCGATTTCGCGTTCGATCAATTCGCGGCCGCGCTTGACCAGCGTGCCGTCCGCCTCCAGCGGTTCGATCAGCTTGATGATGCCGCCGACGTCTTCGATGGTGGCCTGGCGCAGGCTTTCCAGGTTTTCATGGCTGATCATCGTGCCCACGCCATCGTGGGTAAACAATTCCAGCAGGGCCGAGCCATCGGTAGCGAAGGGAACGATGTGGGCGCGCGGCACGCCGCTGTTGCAAGCCTTGATCGCATGCTGCAGGTAAAATGCCGTGTCGTGGGCCAGGAAGCCGGCCTGCAGCACGGCTTCGCCCTGGTGCGAAGACAATTCGCGGATGTCGGCGCCGCCGGCGTCCGTCATCATCGGGGTTTCCGTGATGAAGACCAGCTTGTCGGCGTGCAGGGCGGTCGCGGCCGAGACGGCGACGTCTTCCATCGTCAGGTTGAAGGCTTCGCCGGTCGGCGAAAAACCCAGCGGCGACAGCAGCACCAGGCCGCCGGCGGTGAGGATGGGGTGGATGGTTTCGGCGTCGATCTTGCGCGTCACGCCGGTCAGTTCCAGGTCGACGCCGTCGATCACGCCGAGCGGGCGGGCGGTGACGAAATTTCCCGAAATGATACGGATGGCGGCATGCGCCATCGGCGTGTTCGGCAAGCCCTGGCTGAACGCGGCCTCTATGTCGAGGCGCAATTCGCCGGCCGCTTCCTTTGCGCATTCGAGCGCGGCGATGTCGGTGATGCGGATGCCGTTGGTAAAGTGGGCTTCGACATTCCTCAGCGCCAGTTGCTCGGCCACCTGGGGTCGCGAACCGTGGACGATGACGACCTTGATGCCGAGGGCGTGCAATAAGGATAAGTCTTGCGCCAGCACCGGCAAGGCGCCGGCGGTGACCAGCTCACCAGGAAAGGCGACCACGAAGGTCTTGCCACGGAAGGCGTGGATGTAGGGCGCGACCGAGCGCAGCCATTGGACGAATTGGGTAGGGTTTTCCATCAACGGCATTATAATTCGCTGCGCGACGTTCGCGACAAATACACGTAAAAAACAATGCCTGAAGCCAGTAATAAGCCTTTGTCCCCCTCCCTGAATCCCGACGCCCCGGCCGATACGACAGGAAAAGCCAAGTCTGGCCGGACCGAAGCCGGCCGCCGCCAGCCGGGACAGCGTCCGCCGCGGCAACAGCGGGAAGCGCAGCGGGAAGCGCGCGCGCCGGCCGTGGCCGAGCCGCCATTCCGCAATCGGCTGCCGCCGATTAGCTATCCGGAAGACTTGCCGGTTTCCAGCCGCCGCGGCGACATCGCCGCCGCCTTGCTGGCGAACCAGGTCATCATCGTCTGCGGCGAGACCGGTTCCGGCAAGACCACCCAGTTGCCGAAGATTTGCCTCGAACTGGGGCGCGGCCAGGCCGGACTGATCGGCCACACCCAGCCGCGCCGCATCGCCGCCTCGTCCACCGCCAAGCGCATCGCCCAGGAAATGGGGACGCCGCTGGGCGAGACCGTCGGCTTCAAGGTGCGCTTCGCCGACACGCTGACGCGCGGCGCCGCCGTCAAGCTGATGACCGACGGCATCCTGCTGGCCGAGACGCAGACCGATCCGCTGCTGAAAGCCTATGACACCATCATCATCGACGAGGCCCACGAACGCAGCCTGAACATCGATTTCCTGCTCGGTTACCTGAAGCAGTTGCTGCCGCGCCGGCCCGACCTGAAAGTCATCATCACCTCGGCGACCATCGACGCCGACCGTTTCGCGCGCCATTTCGGCACGGCGGAAAAGCCGGCGCCGGTGATCGAAGTCTCGGGCCGCCTGTATCAAGTGGAGGTGCGCTACCGTCCGGTCGAGCGCGATCCGGTCGCCATGCCGGGCCCGGTTGCCGACGGCAATGGCAACGGCAATGGCAAACCCGCGACCAAGGCGGCCGTTGCGCGCGATTCGGCGCGCGACAAGCGCGACTTGATGGATGCCGTGGTCGAGGGCGTCGACGAGCTGTGCCGCATCGGCTCGGGCGACGTCCTGGTCTTCCTGCCGGGCGAACGGGAAATCCGCGATTGCGCCGAAGCCTTGCGCAAGCACCACCCGCCGCATGTCGAAATCCTGCCGCTGTTCGCCCGCCTGTCGGCCGAGGAACAGGAAAGGGTGTTCCGCACCACCAATGCGCGCCGCATCGTGCTGGCGACCAACGTCGCCGAGACCTCGCTGACGGTGCCGGGCATCCGCTACGTGGTCGACGCCGGCCTGGCGCGCGTCAAGCGCTACAGCTACCGCAACAAGGTCGAGCAATTGCAGATCGAAGCGATCGCCCAGTCGGCGGCGAACCAGCGCGCCGGCCGTTGCGGCCGCGTTGCCGACGGCGTCTGCATCCGTCTGTACGAAGAGCAGGATTTCCTGCAGCGGCCCAAGTTTACCGAGCCGGAAATCCTGCGCTCCTCGCTGGCGGCCGTCATCCTGCGCATGAAGTCGCTGCATCTGGCCGACGTCGAGACTTTCCCCTTCATCGAACCGCCGCTGGCGCGCGCCATCGCCGACGGTTACCAGTTGCTGCAGGAACTGGGCGCGGTCGACGAATTCAATGCGCTGACGCCGCTCGGCCGCAAGCTGGCGCAACTGCCGCTCGATCCGCGCGTCGGACGCATGATCATGGCCGCGCTGGACAATGCCAGCCTGACCGAAGTGCTGATCGTCGCATCGGCGCTGTCGGTGCAGGATCCGCGCGACCGGCCGCTGGAGCACCAGCAGGCGGCCGACGAAGCGCACAAGAAATTCGCCGATGAAAAATCGGAATTCTTCAGCTATATCAAGATCTGGAAATGGTTCGAAGCGGCGATCGAGCACAAGAAAACCAACCGCCAGCTGCAAGACAATTGCCGCGCGAATTTCCTGTCGCAAATGCGCTTGCGCGAATGGCGAGACGTGCATTCGCAATTGCTGACCATCGTCAAGGAACAGGGCTGGCGACTGAACGAAGCGCCGGCGACCTATGACAACCTGCACATGGCGTTGCTGACCGGCTTGCTGGGAAATATAGGCTTCAAGGCCGACGAGGAGCCGGGCGCCGGCTATTCCGGCGCGCGCGGCATCAAGTTCCACCTCTGGCCCGGTTCCTCGCTGCTGAAGAAGCCCGGCAAGTGGATCATGGCGGCGGAACTGGTCGACACCACGCGCCTGTATGCGCGCTGCGTGGCGCAGATCCAGCCGGAATGGCTGGAAAAGGTCGGCGCCCATCTGCTGAAAAAATCCTGGGGCGAGCCGCGCTGGGAAAAACGCCAGGCCCAGGTGACGGCGTCCGAGCGCGCCACGCTGTACGGCCTGGTGGTGTATAGCCAGCGGCGCATCAATTACGGCCAGTTCAATCCGGCCGAGGCGCGCGAAATCTTTATCCGCGACGCGCTGGTCGGCGGCGATTACGATACGCGCGCGCCCTTCTTTGCGCACAACCACAAGCTGGTCAAGGAAATCGAAAACCTCGAGCACAAGTCGCGCCGCCTCGACGTGCTGGTCGACGATGAATTGATCGCCGCCTTCTACGACAAGCTGATTCCGCTCGACGTGGTGAACGGCGCCGCTTTCGAGAAATGGCATAAGGACGCCACGTTCAAGGAGCCCAAGCTGCTGTTCCTGAACCGCGAAGAATTGATGCGCCATGAAGCGGCCGGCGTGACCACCGAGCTCTTCCCGAAACTGATGGTGGTGACGGGGCTGGAAATGCAGCTGAGCTACCATTTCGAGCCGGGCAGCCTGCGCGACGGCGTCACCGCGGCGGTGCCGCTGTATGCGCTGAACCAGTTGCCGCGCGAGCGCTGCGAATGGCTGGTGCCGGGCATGCTGAAGGAAAAGGTGCATCTGCTGCTGAAGTCGTTGCCGCAAAAATTGCGCCGCCATTGCGTGCCGCTGCCCGATTACGCGGCGCGCTTTTGCGAACGGGTGCAGGCGGCCGGCGCCTTCGGCCGCGGCGACTTGATCGACGCCATCATCGCCGATGTCCGCGCCCAGACCAGCCTCGGCGTACTGAGCACGGACTTCAAGCCGGAGACCTTGCCGGCGCATCACTTCATGAATTTCAAGGTGATCGATGAGCATGGCCGCCAGCTCGACATGGGCCGCAACCTGGCGACCTTGCAAGCCGAGTTCGGCGGGCAGGCGCGCCAGAGCTTCCAGAAACTGGCGGAAGTGTCGCAAACGGCCCCGGCCGGCGCGTCGCCGGGAGTGAAACAGGTCGCCGCCGCCGCTACGGCCCAGGCCGGCAAGACGGCGCCGGCCAATTCGATCACCCAGCACACCGGGTTGACGTCGTGGACTTTCGGCGAGTTGCCCGAGTTATTGGAAATCGTCCAGGGCAAGCTGGCCTTGATCGGTTTCCCTGCGCTGGTCGACAAGGGCACGCATTGCGACCTGGAAGTGTTCGACGATCCGACCGTTGCGGCGCGCACCCACCGCATCGGCTTGCGCCGCCTGTTCGCGCTGCAATTGAAAGACCAGCTGAAATTTATCGAAAAAAATATCCCCGGCTTGCAGCAGATGGGCATGCAATTCATGGCGCTGGGTTCGCAGGAAGAGTTGCGCGACCAAATCATCCATAAGGCTTTGGACATGGCCTGCCTGCAAGATCCGCTGCCGACGGACGCCGCTTCATTCAACAAGCGCAAGGATGAGGGCAAGTCGCGCCTGACCCTGCTGGTCAACGAGATCGCGCGCCTGCTGTCGCAAGTGCTGACGGAGTTCCACGGCTTGCCGAAAAAACTGCAGGGCGTGCAGGCTGGCGCCGCCGTCGACATGCAGGGCCAGTTGCAGGGCCTGGTGCACAAGCGCTTTCTCGCCGACAACGACTACACGCAACTGGCGCATTTCCCGCGCTACCTGAAAGCGATCAATGTGCGCCTGGAAAAGCTGCGCGCCGATTCGGCCCGCGACGCCAGGCTGATGGCGGAATGGCAGCAGGCAGCCCAGCCTC
>DASYLQ010000370.1:0-14493 GCA_036009485.1 Janthinobacterium sp. | reverse complement strand
AACTGTCGCACTTGCCGCATGCGCCAGATGTGTGGATTATGTGCAACTTTCCTTGGACCGCCGCGACAAATATCACAGTTCAGCGACAGTTGCCGCACACGGGCAAGCATGAGTAAAAACCAGACTGGATTTCTATTTTTGTTTTTTTTGCGACATTTGTCGCACAATATTAATAGATGTTAATGATCTGTACATGCGGGTTTAAGGCCATAGTCCGCATAGTTATACACTGGCACGCCCATTGGCGCGGCAGGGTAAAGCTGCCGCGCCTGGCAAGCTCTCGCCAGCTTTACAAGCCATCCTCGCCACGTCACTCGTTCTTCAACTTAAATACAGCAAATGGATTCGGCTATGCATTCGCAAAAAAAACACCGGCAGCTAACTTTCGCCGCCTCGACCCTGGCCGTGCTGGCCCTCAGCGCCTGCGGCGAGTCCAAGCAGGCCGCGCCGGCCCCCAAGCCGCCGGAAGTGTCGGTGCTGACCGTGCGTCACGCCAAGGTGCCGATGACGATCGAATTGCCGGGCCGGACCTCGGCCTACCTGATGGCGCAGGTGCGCGCCCGCGTCGACGGCATCGTGCAGAAACGCTCGTACCAGGAAGGCGCCGACGTCAAGGCCAACCAGGAGCTGTACCAGATCGATCCGGCGCCTTACCGCGCCGCCCTGGCCAGCGCCGCAGCGACGCTGCAAAAGAACGAGGCCACGCTGGCCACCAACAAGGCGCAGCTGGAGCGCTACAAGGTGCTGGTCGGCTCCAACGCCGTCAGCAAGCAGGCGTATGACAACGCCGTCGCCGCGCAAGGCCAGGCCGCCGCCGACGTCGCCGCCGCCAGGGCCGCGGTGACGGTCGCCAGGATCAATCTGGGCTACACCAGCGTGGTATCGCCGATCAGCGGCCTGAGCGCGATTTCCCTGGTCACCCAGGGCGCCTATGTGCAAGCCAGCGCGGCCACCCTGCTGACCACGGTGCAGCAAATCGACCCTATCTATGTCGATGTGCGCCAGTCCAGCGCCGAAGGCTTGCAGCTGCGCCGACAGTTGGCCAGCGGCCAGCTCAAGCTGAGCGGCGCGGGCCAGGCCAAGGTCGGCCTGCTGCTGGAAGACGGCAGCGAATATCCGCTCACCGGCACGCTGCAATACAACGGCGTCACCGTCGACCAGGCCACCGGCTCGGTGACCCTGCGCGCGCTGTTCCCGAATCCAAAGCATGTGCTCTTGCCCGGCATGTTCGTGCGCGCCCGCGTCGACCAGGGTACGCGGGAAAACGCCATGCTGGTCCCGGCCCAGGGCGTCAGCCGCAACCGCCAGGGCGAGGCGACCGTGCTGGTGGTCGGCGCCGACAGCAAGGTGCAGCAGAAAATCATCAAGGTCGGCAATATGATCGGCAATAACTGGGTCGTCGACAGCGGCCTGGACGAAGGCGAAAAAGTCGTCGTCAACGGCAGCCTGAAAATCCAGACCGGCATGGCGGTGCGCACCGTCGAGGCGCCGCCGCAGGGTCCGCGCCTGGCCGCCACCGACATGCCGGCCGCGCCCGACACCGCGCCGGCGCCGAAGAACCGCGACGCCGTGCCGTCCGCTGCGAAATAAGGGGTAGTTGACCATGGCAAGATTCTTCATCGACCGGCCGATCTTCGCGATCGTCCTGTCGCTCATCATCATGCTGGCCGGCGGCATCGCCGTCTTCGGCCTGCCCGTCGAACAATTCCCGCCGGTGGCGCCGCCGACCATCAATATCAGCGCCAGCTATTCGGGCGCTTCCGCCGTAACGATGGAAAACATCGTCGTGCAGCAGATCGAACAGCAGATGAGCGGCCTCGACCACCTGCTGTACATGTCTTCCAACAGCGACGACGCCGGCAATTCCACCACCACCCTGACCTTCGCCAGCGGCACCAATCCCGACATCGCCCAGGTCCAGGTGCAAAACAAGCTGGCCCTGGCCATGCCCAAGCTGCCGACCGCCGTGCAGCAATCGGGCTTGCGCGTGACCAAGGCGTCCAGCTCCATCCTGATGGTGATCGGCTTTTATTCGGCCGACAACAGCATGAGCAAGTTCGACATCGCCGACTACATCACGTCGAATGTCTTCGACCCGATCAGCCGGGTCGACGGCGTCGGCGACCTGAGCGTCTACGGCACGCAGTACGCGATGCGCATCTGGCTCGACTCGAACAAGCTGAACAACTATTCCCTGACCCCGCTCGACGTCAACGCCGCGCTGCAGCAGCAAAACGTGCAGATTTCCGGCGGCCAGCTGGGCGGCACGCCGGCGCTGCCGAACCAGACCATGAGCGCGACGATCACCGAATCGACGCTGCTCAGCACCCCCGAGCAATTCGGCAAGATCCTGCTGAAGGTGATGCCGGACGGTTCCCAGGTGCGCCTGCGCGACGTCGCCCGCATCAACCTGGGCGGCGAAAACTTCAGCGTCGACGCCGCCTATAACCGGCGGCCGGCGTCGGGTCTGCAGATCCAGCTGGCGCCCGGCGCCAACGCGCTGAAGACGGCCGAGGCGGTGCGCAAGCGCATCAGCGAATTGCAGCCCTACTTCCCGCACGGCCTGGTGGTGACCTATCCGAACGACACCACGCCCTTCATCAAGATCTCGATCCGCGAAGTGGTCAAGACCCTCATCGAGGGCATCATCCTGGTGTTCCTGGTGATGTACCTGTTCCTGCAAAACTTCCGCGCCACCCTGATCCCGTCGATCACCGTGCCGGTGGTCTTGCTCGGCACTTTCGGCGTGATGGCAGCGCTGAATTTTTCCATCAATACCCTGACCATGTTCGGCCTGGTGCTGGCGATCGGCCTGCTGGTCGACGACGCCATCGTGGTGGTGGAAAACGTCGAGCGCGTGATGCACGAGGATGGCCTCGGGCCGCTCGAAGCGACGCGCAAGGCGATGGGCCAGATCAGCGGCGCGCTGATCGGCGTGGCGATGGTCTTGTGCGCGGTGTTCGTGCCGGTGGCTTTTTCCAGCGGCACCGTGGGCGCCATCTACCGCCAGTTTTCGCTGACGGTGGTGTCGGCGATGGTGCTGTCGGTCTTCGTCGCGCTGACGCTGACGCCGGCGCTGTGCGCCACCCTGCTCAAGCCGGCCGACCCCGACCATCATGAAAAGAAGGGCTTTTTCGGCTGGTTCAACCGCGGCTTCGACCGCAGCCGCGACCGCTATCTGGGCGGCGTGCGCCACATCCTCGGCCGGCGCGCGCTATGGCTGATCGTCTACGCCGTCGTGATCGCCGCGGTGGTCCTGCTGTTCACGCGCATTCCCACCAGCTTCCTGCCGAATGAAGACCAGGGTTACATCTTTGTCCAGGTGCAGACCCCGCCCGGCAGCAGCCAGAACATCACCAACACCGCCGTCGACGACGTCAGCGCCTATCTGCTGAAGGATGAGTCGGCGATGGTCGACGCCACCTTCATGTTGAACGGCGTCAGTTTTTCCGGCCGCGGCCAGAACCAGGCGCGCATCTTCGTCCACCTGCGCGACTGGGAAGAGCGCAAGGCGGCGAACCTGAGCGTGACCGCGCTGAGCGCGCGCATCAGCAAGCACTTCGCCAGCTACAAGGGCGCGGCGATCCTGCCGATCGATCCGCCGGCCATCCAGGGCCTGGGCACGGCCGCCGGCTTCGACTTCGAGCTGCAGGACCGGGGCGGCCTCGGCCGCGAAGCCCTGAACCAGGCGCGCGACCAGCTGATCGAGATGGCGCGCAAGGACCCCGACCTGGCCCAGGTGCGCTTCACCGGCCAGGCCGACAATCCGACCTTCAAGCTGAACATCGACCGCGAACGCGCCGCCGCGCTGGGCCTGGCCATCAGCGACATCGACCAGACTTTCTCGGTGGCCTGGGGCTCGACCTTCGTCAACTACTTCCTCGACACCGACAATCGGGTCAAGCGCGTGTACACCCAGGCCGACGCCCAGTTCCGCATGAACCCGGGCGACCTGGACAAACTGTATGTGCGCAGCAAGACCGGCGACATGGTGCCCTTCTCGGCCTTTTCCAGCACCGAGTGGTCGTTCGGCACGCCGGTGACGCAGCGCTACAACGGCGTCGAGGCGGTCGAGATCCAGGGCAAGTCGGCGCCCGGCAAGACCAGCGGCGATGCCATGCTGGCGATGCAACGCCTGGCCGCCAAACTGCCGCAGGGCATAGGCTACGAATGGACCGGCGTCTCGCTGCAGCAGCAGCAATCCGGCTCGCAGGCGCCTTTCCTGTATGCGCTGTCGATCATCGTCGTCTTCCTCAGCCTTGCCGCGCTGTATGAAAGCTGGTCGATCCCGGTCTCGGTGATCATGGTGGTGCCGATCGGCGTGCTGGGCGCGCTGGCGGCGGCGGCTTCGTTCGGCATGGCCAACGACCTGTATTTCCAGGTCGGCTTGCTGACCACCATCGGCCTGTCGGCCAAGAACGCCATCCTGATCGTCGAATTCGCCCGCGACCTGACCAAGGAAGGCATGGGCGCGCTGGAGGCCGCGGTGGAAGCGGCCAAGATGCGCATGCGCCCCATCGTCATGACGTCGATGGCCTTCGTGCTCGGCGTGCTGCCGCTGGCCCTGGCCAACGGCGCCGGCGCCGCCAGCCAGAAGGCGATCGGCATCGGCGTCATCGGCGGCATGCTGACGGCGACCTTCTTCGCCACCTTCATGATCCCGATGTTCTTCGTCCTGATCAGCGACAAGATCGGCAAGGCCAAAAAACATCCGGCCGCCGCCGCCGCCGCGCCGGGCGCCATCGAACCGGAAGCGGGAGTCCACTGATATGAAAGTCACCATGCGAGCCCAACCATTCGCCCTGAGCGCGCTCACCGCCGCGGCCATGCTGGCCGGCGGCTGCTCGCTGCAACCCGTCTATGAACGGCCGGCCGCGCCGGTCGCCGCCGCCTTCCCGAGCGGCCCGGCCTACAAGGACCTGGCCGGCAACGGCAGGGCCGCGGCCGATACCGGCTGGCGCGATTTCCTGCGCGACGCGCGCCTGCAAAAGCTGGTCGAACTGGCGCTGCAGAATAACCGCGACCTGCGCGTCGCCGTGCTGAACGTGCAAAAAGTGCAGGCCCAGTACCGCATCGTCCGCGCCGCCCAGCTGCCGCAGGTCAGCCTGGGCGCCGGCGCCACGCGCCAGGGTCCGAATGCGCTGGGCGGCTCCAGCACGAATATCCAGCGCAACTATTCAGCCGACTTGCAAGCCTCGTGGGAACTGGACTTCTTCGGCCGCCTGAGCAGCCTGACCGATGCCGCGCTGGACCAATACCTGGCCACCGCCTATGCGCGCCAGGCAACCCAGCTGCTGCTGGTGGCCCAGGTCGCCGAGCAATACCTGCTCACCCTGGCCGACGACGAGCAACTCATCGTCACCCAGCAGACGCTGGATACGGCCTCGGCTTCGTACAACATCATCAAGCTGCAGTTCGACACCGGCACGGCGTCGGAACTCGACCTGCGCCTGGCCCAGACCACGCTGGAACTGGCCCAGGCCAACCGCGCCGCCCAGCTGCGCGCGCGGGCGCAGGCGGAAAACGCGCTGGTGCTGCTGGTCGGCCAGCCACTGCCGGCCGGCCTGCCGCCGCCGCTGCGCCTGGGCGAGCAAGCCATCCTGGCCGACATTCCGGCCGGGCTGCCGTCCGACTTGCTGGCGCGCCGGCCCGACATCCAGCAAGCCGAGGCGATGCTGCGCAGCGAAAACGCGGACATCGGCGCGGCGCGCGCCAATTTCTTCCCGCGCATCACGCTGACCGGGCTGCTGGGCTCGGCCGCGCCCACCCTGGGCGGCTTGTTCGACCCGGGCACCAAGGTCTGGTCGTTCGCGCCTTCGCTGGTGGCGCCGGTGTTCGACGGCGGCGCCAACCGCGCCAATCTCGACGCCGCCAAACTGCAGAAGGATATCGGCGTGGCGCAGTATGAAAAAGCCATCCAGGTGGCCTTCCGCGAAGTCTCGGACGGGCTGGCGGCGCGCGGCACCTACGACGAGGAGCTGGCCGCGCTGACGCGCTACACGGAGGCGCAGCAGCGCCGCCTCGACCTGGCCAGCCTGCTCTATAAGAACGGCGTCGACGACTACCTGGCCGTGCTGACCGCCCAGACCGATCTGTACAACGCCCAGCTGTCGCTGGTGTCGGCGCGCCTGAACCGGCTGGCCAACCTGGTCGACCTGTACCGCGCGCTGGGCGGCGGCTGGATCGAGCGCAACGGCGAGCAGCCGCGTCCGGCCGATGCGCCCGCCGATGCGCCCATGAAGGCCACGGCGCAAGCGGCGAAAAATCCGGCGGCGTGAAGATCCTGTTTTGCAGTGTCAAGGAAGCCCGAAAAACCGGGCTTCCGCCAAGAAACGGCGCGATACCGGCGATCCCGGTGCCGCGCCACCCCCTATCGGAAAAGTCATTGGACCCGTCATGAAGCTTTTGCTGGTCGAAGACAATGAGCGCGTCGCGCGCTTTGTCAAAAAGGGCTTGATCGAAGCCGGACACACCGTCGATCACACGGAAAACGGCCGCGACGGCATGTTCCTGGCGGCAAGCGAGCCTTACGACGCCATCATCATGGACCGCATGCTGCCGGGCGGCGTCGACGGCCTCGCCATCATCGAAGCCCTGCGCGGCACCGGCAACCGCACGCCCATCCTCATCGTCAGCGCCCTCAGCGACGTCGACGAGCGCATCCGCGGGCTGAAGAGCGGCGGCGACGACTACCTGGTCAAGCCCTTCGCTTTCGGCGAACTGCTGGCGCGCCTGGACGCGCTGCTGCGCCGCTCGCAGGATACCCATGCCGAGACGACCCTGGTGCTGGCCGACCTGAGCATGGACTTGCTGTCGCACAAGGTCACGCGCGGCGGCAAGAATGTCTCGCTGCAGCCGCGCGAATTCAAGCTGCTAAAATACCTGATGCGCCACGCCAACCAGGTGGTGACCCGCACCATGCTGCTGGAAAATGTCTGGGATTATCACTTCGACCCGCAAACGAATGTGATCGACGTCCACGTCAGCAAGCTGCGCCAGAAAATCGACGGCGGCGACGGCCGTCCCCTGCTGCGCACCGTGCGCAATGCCGGTTACATGCTGACCACCGATGCTTAGATTCATGCGCTTTTCCTCGCTGAACGTGACGCTGTGCTACGGCGCCGCCAGCATCCTCGTGCTGGCGCTGTTCGCCACGCCGCTGTGGTACGCCTGGCACCGCGCCATCGAGGATGGCCGCAGCGAATTGCTGTACGACGACTCGGCCCGGCTGACGGCACTGGGCGCCAAGCTCGGCACGGACGGACTGGCGCAGGCGATCGATACCGTCGTCGGCGGCCAGCCCCACGGCATCGGCAAGATCATCCTGCTGGCCGACCAGCATTACCAGAAAATCTCCGGCAACCTGCCGGCCTGGCCCAGCGAAATTATCGGCCGCCCCGGCGTGCACGTGATTTCGATCGATGTCGGCGCCAGCCACGACGTCCGGGTGGCGCTGCTGTGCAAGGGCCTGCCCGGCGGCTACCATCTGCTGGTCGGGAATAATATCGACCGTTTCGCCAAGCTGGAAACCCTGTTCGTGTATGGCTTGCTGGCCTGCGCCGGCACCTTCCTGCTGGTCGCCCTCGCCGGCGGCCTGGTGATCCGCCGCGCCCTGCTGTCGCGCGTCAACGGCATCGGCCTGACCACCGCCGCCATTGTCGAAGGCAACCTGTCGCGCCGGCTCACGGCGCAGGACGGCAGCGACGAACTGGACATGCTGGCGCACACCGTCAACCGCATGCTCGACCAGATCGAGCACCTGGTGCACGGCGTGCGCAATGTCTCGAACGCCATCGCGCACGACTTGCGCACGCCGCTGGCCGAGCTGCGCTACCGCCTGGAAGAGCTGGCGCTGACGCGGCCCGGACCGGACGAGACCTTCGCCGAGATCGATACCGCGATCGCCGACGTCGACCAGGTGATCGCCATCTTCAACGCCCTGCTGCGCCTGGCGGAAATCGACAACGGCACGCGCCGCTCCGGTTTCGTCGACATGGAAGTGGGCAGCGTCGCCGGCGAAGTGGTCGAGTTTTACCAGCCGCTGGCCGAACTCAAGGATGTCACGCTGGCGTTCGCCGCCTCCGGCAAGCTGAACGCCGGCGGCGACCCGCTGCTGCTGGCCCAGGCCATCGGCAACCTGATCGACAACGCGCTGAAATATGCGCCGCACGACGGCAGCATTGCCGTGATGGCCAGGCAGCGCCCCGACCGCAGCATCGAAGTCATCGTCGCCGATGACGGTCCCGGCATCCCGGACGAGGAAAAACCCAAGGTTACCGAGCGTTTCTACCGCAGCGACACCAGCCGCGGCACGCCCGGCGTGGGCCTGGGCCTGAGCCTGGTCGCCGCCGTCGCCAGGCTGCACGGCGGCAGCCTGGAACTGGGCGACAACCACCCCGGCCTGCGCGCCATCCTGCTGCTGGCGCCGCCGCCGTGCGGCAGCGGCGGCAATCCCGCGTCCGGCCCGCACAATCCGCCGCTGGCGGCCGAGCTGGCTTCGCAGCCTGCTTAAGCCTCGCATGTTTTCGCGGTCCAGCTCATCTAAGCCTCGACGTTTGCAGTGGTGAAATGTTTTAATACGCCTGACGCCGCACCCGCCAGGAAGGGGGCCCGCGGCACCGATCGATCCCCCTAACGCTGCGAAATGGCCAAGATGCTTCAAGATACCCTGTTGTTTGCGGCGCCGGCGTCGCTGTATGCGAGCCTGCTGGCCGGCCTGTTCGGCCTGCTCATCGGCAGCTTCCTGAATGTCGTCATCTACCGCCTGCCGAAAATGATGCAGCGCGAATCGGACAATTACGTCGCCGCCGAAAGCGGCCGGGAACTGCCGCACACCGAGCGCTTCAACCTGATGGTGCCGCGTTCGGCCTGCCCGCACTGCGGCCACCAGATCACGGCGCTGGAAAACATCCCCATTGTCAGTTACCTGTTCTTGCGCGGCACATGCATCGCCTGCAAGGCGCCGATCTCGATCCGCTACCCGATCGTCGAAGCCGTCACCGGCCTGCTGTCGGCGCTGCTGGTCTGGCACTTCGGCAGCGGCTGGGCCGGCCTGTCCAGCCTGTTCTTCCTGTATTGCCTGATCGCCATGACCTGCATCGACGCCGACACCCAGCTGTTGCCGGACGACTTGACCTATCCGCTGCTGTGGGCCGGCTTGCTGGTCAACCTGAACGGCACCTTCGTGCCGCTGCAGGACGCCGTCATCGGCGCCGCCGCCGGCTATCTGGCCCTGTGGAGCATCTACTGGCTCTTCAAGCTGGCGACAGGCAAGGAAGGAATGGGATATGGTGACTTCAAATTGCTGGCGGCGCTAGGCGCATGGCTGGGCTGGAGCATGCTGCCCACCATTATCCTGCTGTCGTCGGTGGCCGGGGCGCTGATCGGCATCGGCCTGATCGTGTTCGCCAAGCGCGGCCGCGACAAACCGATGCCCTTCGGCCCCTACTTGGCCATCGCCGGACTGGTGGCGCTGCTGTATGGCGCGCCGATCGCGCATTTGACGCTGGGCCTGGTCGGCTGAAGCCGGTCGGCGGCGGGGATAAGCATGGACGACATTGGCAACAGCGGCGGCAACAGCGGTGAAAACAGCGCCAGGTTCAGCGTCGGCCTGACCGGCGGCATCGGTTGCGGCAAGAGCACCGTGGCCGAGCTGTTCGCGGCGCGCGGCGCCAGCATCGTCGATACCGACCGGATCGCCCATGCACTGACCGGCTGCGGCGGCGCCGCGATGCCGGCCTTGCTGGCCGAGTTTGGCGAAGAGTATATCGGGGAAGGCGGCGCCCTCGACCGCGGGAAGATGCGCGAACTGGTGTTCAGCGACCCGCAAGCGAGGTTGCGGCTGGAAGCCATCCTGCATCCGAGTATCCGTGCGGCAAGTATGGCGGCGGCGGCGACGGCTACCGGGAGTTACGTTATTTTTGTCGTGCCACTGTTGGTGGAAGGGGGGCACTGGCGCCGGAACGTGAACCGTATCCTGGTGATCGATTGCCCTGAAGAATTACAGATTGCGCGCGTCATGGCCCGCAATGGCTTGCCGGAAGCGCAAGTGAAGGCCATCATGGCGACACAGGTGCCGCGCCAGGTCCGGCGGGAAGCGGCGGATGATATGATCAGCAACGATGCCGGGCTCGATACCCTGGAACCGCAGATCGAGCGCCTGCACCGGGCCTACCTGGAATTTTCCGCGGGAATACGGGCAAATCCACCGCAGCGTTTGTAATTTATCGTCGCTTGGTTCAGAATCACGGGTTTAGGGGACCTCGAAAAAACCGTCGCAGCGCAGCGGCGCAGCAGGTTGGTCGAGCTTCCCTTGACAGGCCCACTTTAAAGGGATGTTATTTTGATCGTCTACGAATATCCTTTCAACGAGCGCATACGCACGTTGTTGCGGCTGGAAGACCTGTACGAGAAATTCAAATTTTTTGTTCATCAAGAACATCCGATGCAGCACCATGTCGCCCTCGCCACCATCTTCGACATGCTCGAAGTGGCCGGACGCGCCGACCTGAAGTCGGACTTGCTGCAGGAATTGGAAAGGCAACGCCAAAGCCTGCTGGGCTACCGTTCCAATCCGAATGTTCAGGCCGAGATGCTGGACGCCATCCTGGCCGAACTGGACACCGTCAGCGGATCGCTGGTGGCGGCGCAAGGCAAGACCGGGCAAAACATCCGCGACAATGAATGGCTGATGAGCATACGCGGCCGCACCATCATTCCCGGCGGCGCCTGCGAATTCGACCTGCCCTCGTATTACGCCTGGCAAAAGCGCAGCGCCGAGCAGCGCTACGCCGACATCGTCGCCTGGTTCGCCCCGCTGGCGCCGCTGTTCGACGCGCTGGCGCTGGTGCTGCGCCTGCTGCGCGATTCCGGCCGCCCGATCAAGATGATCGCCCAGGCCGGCAGCTACCAGCAAATGCTGCAAGGTAAGGTGTACCAGATGCTGCGCCTGTCGCTCGATGAATCGCTGGGCGCGATCCCTGAAATCTCGGCCAATAAATATATGCTGTGGGTGCGTTTTACCAACCAGGGCGGCGATTTGAAGCCGAAGCCGCTGGAAGACGACGTGCCGTTCGAACTGACCCTGTGTAATTTTTAAAGACTAGTACCTACCATGACCGTTGTTGATTGCCCCACCTGTGGGAAAAAAGTCGAGTGGACTGAAACGAACAAGTACCGGCCGTTTTGTTGCGAGCGCTGCAAGCAGATCGACCTGGGCGCCTGGGCCGAGGAAAAATATGCGATCCCGGCCGTGAAGCCGGAAGACGATCCGCTCGATGAGGACGGCGTCGGCGAAATGTAATAGACGGGAAGCCCGAAAGGAGCTTAGCGCGGCCTCCCCCGCACTTCATCCAACCACTGCAGTAGCGGTATCGTCGCCGGCAACAGCGGTTCGACGCCGACCTGCCCTTGCCAGGCAAAGGCCTGGCCCTCCAGGCTTTGCGGCTCGCCATGCCAGTCGCGGCTGATGAAAAAATGCAGGCGCACGTGGGCGTGCGGATAGACGTATTCGACGCCGCACCATTCCTCGGCGCTAACGATGTGCAAGCCCAATTCCTCGACGAATTCGCGCTTCAGGGCGTCGAAGATCGCCTCGCCCGGCTCCACTTTGCCACCCGGGAATTCCCAGTAGCCGTCATAGGGCTTGCCGGCAGGACGCTGGCCCAGCAGCACGTCGCCGTTCGGCTTCATCAGGATGCCGACCGCGACGTCGACCGGCTTGAGCTTGATTTCCCCGTTCATGCGGCCGGTTGCGCCGGCAGCTTGCCGGCGTAATCCTTGGCGAATTGCCAGGCGACGCGGCCGGAACGGGAACCGCGCTGCAAGGCCCAGCGCAAGGCGTCGCCGCGCGCCGCCTCGATGGCGGCGGCATCGCAGCCGAACGAGGCCAGCCAGTGGCCGACGATGTCCAGGTAATCGTCCTGCTTGAACGGATAAAAGGATAGCCACAGGCCGAAGCGCTCGGACAGCGAAATCTTTTCCTCCACCGTCTCGCCCGGATGCAGGTCGCCATCCTCGTCGTGCTTGTAACTGGTATTGTCCGACATCCGCTCCGGCATCAGGTGGCGCCGGTTCGAGGTGGCGTAGATCAGCACATTGTCCGACTGCGCCGCGATGCTGCCGTCGAGCGCCACCTTGAGCGCCTTGTAGCCGCTCTCGCCTTCCTCGAACGACAGGTCGTCGCAGAAGATGACGAAGCGCTCGGGTCGGCCGGCAACCAGTTCGACGATGTCGGGCAGCTCGGCCAGGTCGGCCTTGTCGACCTCGATCAAGCGCAGGCCGTCCTTGCCGAACTGGTTCAGGCAAGCCTTGATCAGCGAAGACTTGCCGGTGCCGCGGGCGCCGGTCAGCAGCACATTGTTGGCCGGACGCTGTTGCACGAACTGGCGCGTGTTTTGCTCGATCTGCAGCTTTTGCGGTCCGATATTGTGCAAGTCGTCCAGCGCGATCTGCGACACGTGGGCCACCGCCTGCAGGTAGCTGGGGCCGCCGCCGCTGCGCTTGCGCCAGCGGAAGGCGTAGCCCAGCTTCCAGTCGGGCTCGCGCTGGGCTTGCGGCAGGATGGCTTCGACGCGCTGCAGCAGGGCTTCGGCGCGGATCAGGAATTGGTCGAGTGGCGTCATGTCAGGAACGGTAGTCGGCGTTGATGCTGACGTAGTCGTGCGACAGGTCGCAGGTGTAGACGGTGGCGGCGGCGCCGCCGCGCGCCAGCTTGACGCGGATCGTGATCTCGCTCTGCTGCATCACGCGCTGGCCGTCGGCTTCCTGATAGTCCGGATGGCGGCCGCCGTTCTTGGCGACCCAGACTTCGTCCAGGTACAGGTTCAGCTTCGAGACGTCGAGGTCGTCGACGCCGGCGTAGCCGATCGCCGCCAGGATGCGGCCCAGGTTCGGGTCGGAGGCGAAAAAAGCCGTCTTCACCAACGGCGAATGGGCGATCGAATAGGCGATCTTGCGGCATTCCGCGACGTCGGCGCCATCCTCGACGACGATGGTGATGAACTTGGTCGCGCCCTCGCCGTCGCGGATGATGGCTTGCGCCAGGAACACCGACAGCTCGGTCACGGCCGCTTCCAGCGCCGCGCAGGCCGGCGTATCGATGGCGTTCACTTCCAGCGTGCCGGCGCCGGTGGCGACCAGCATGAAGGAATCGTTGGTCGAGGTGTCGCCGTCGATGGTGATGCAGTTGAAGGACTGGTCGGCCGCCTTTTTCACCAGGTGGTCGAGCACCGGCTGCGCCACCCTGGCGTCGAAGGCGAGAAAACCGAGCATGGTCGCCATGTTCGGCTTGATCATGCCGGCACCCTTGCTGATGCCGGTCAGCGTGACCTGGTGGCCGTCGATGACGACCGAACGCGAGGCCGCCTTCGGCTGGGTGTCGGTGGTCATGATGGTTTCGGCGGCGCCGAACCAGTTATCCGCCGTCAGCGCGGCGACCGCCTGCGGCAAGCCGGCCGTCAGGCGCTCGACCGGCAGCGGTTCGAGGATGACGCCGGTCGAAAACGGCAGGATCTGCTGCGCCGCGCAGCCGAGCAGGTCCGCCAGGGCGGCGCAACTGGCCTTCGCCGCGGCCAGGCCGGGCTCGCCTGTGCCGGCATTGGCGTTGCCGGTGTTGACCAGCAGGGCGCGGATGGGCGCGGCGCCGGCCGCCACGGCGGCCAGGTTGGCCTTGGCCACCTGCACCGGTGCGGCGCAGAAGCGGTTCAGCGTAAATACGCCCGACACGGTGGCGCCGTCGGCCAGCTTCAGCACCAGCAAATCCTTGCGCTTGGGTTTCTTGATACCGGCTTCGGCGACGCCGATATCGATGCCGGCGACGGCCAGCAGATCGGCGGCGACGGGCTTGGGAGAATTGACGGCCATAGGAATTTATGCAAAGGAAATGGAAGCGCTATTGTAATCGCTTCACCGCCGGCGTGAACGATGCGCGGGGAAAAAGTCAAGCGTGCGGAGCGGCTGTGGCTGAGCCAAAAAAACCACAGTCCCTTTTGATATTTAACAATTAATCCAATTCCATTTCATCCATCCGGCAAAAACCGATATGGTTATGCTGACCTTATGCTGAGCTTATGCTGAGTTTATGTTGAGTTATCGCCGCGGCGTGGAGCACCCGATGAAGAAACCATTCCTGGCACTGATGCTGAGCGCGGCGGCTTGCGCGCCGGCCCATGCCGACTGGTGGTGGGCGGCCGCCGACAGCCCGCTGCACCTGAGCGGCTTCGGCACGCTGGGCGTGGCCAGCACGAATACCGACGCGGCCCAGTTCATCCGCTATAACCAGGCGCAAGGGGCCGACTCTGGCGTCACCACCGGCACCGACAGCAATCTCGGCTTGCAGGCCAGCTACCAGTTCACGCCGGAACTATCGGCCACGCTGCAAACCCTGACGCGCAAATACACCAGCCCGGGTTACACGACTTCCCTGTCCTGGGCCTTCCTCAAAATCGGCCTGGGCAAGGAATTCAAGCTGCGCCTGGGCCGCGTGGTGGTGCC
>DASYLQ010000369.1:0-3652 GCA_036009485.1 Janthinobacterium sp. | reverse complement strand
GCGAATGTCGACAACCTGCTCAACAAGTTCTACTGGCGCGACGTCACGCCGGAACTGGGCGGCTACCTGTTCCCGGGCGCGCCGCGCACTTTCAGGATTTCGGCCACGGTCGACTTTTAAAGGTGTGAAGAAGTATTGAGCAATTGCCCGGCCTGGGCCAGGCGTTCAGGCAAGTCGCCGCGCAGCAGCAGATAGGGAAAGCCGCGCCGCCGCAGTTCGTCCAGCAGGCGCTGGTGCACGGCCTGCCTGGCGTCCGCCGAATCGCGCTGCAGGCCATCGGCTTGCCACGGCGTGTCGGGCGCGGCCACCAGCGTGAACGCGTAGTCATGACGCGCGGCCAGCGCCTCCAGGCCGGCGTCGGCGCCGTGAAAATAATAGCCGCTGTAGACCGCCGTCATCAGCGGCGTGGTGTCGCAAAACAGGAATTTTCCGGCCCGCGGCGCCGCCTCGTCTTCGCGCCGCAACTGCATGCCGGCGATGAGAAACTGTTCGTCCGCGCGCGGCACGCGCTGCCGCTCCTCGACGAATTCGCGCAGGTATTCCGGCACCCAGAGCGTGCCGTAGCGGGCCGCCAGCGCCGCCGCCAGAGTCGACTTGCCCGACGATTCGGCGCCCAGGATAGCTACCCGCAAGGGACCGGCCGTGCTCATTTCAAGACCATCGCAGCCGCCGCCGCGGCGCTGCCGGGACGGGTCCAGGCGCGCAGCCCGGCCGCCGCCATCAGCACGAACACGGCGTACAGGATCGCCGTCAGCGTCAGGTGCTTGTACAGGTAGAGGCCGACGTAAAGGACGTCGACGCCTATCCACACATGCCAATTCTCGATTTTTTTGCGCGACAACAGCGCTTGCCCGACCAGGCTGCCGGCCGTCAGGAAGGCGTCGGCGTGCGGCACGTCGGTGTCGGTATAGGCGCGCAGGAACCAGGACAGAAACAGAAAGCCGACCACCCAGGCGCCAGCGGCGACGGCCAGGCCGCGACTGTCCAGGCGCGACACGGCCAGCGCCGCGCCGCCGGCGCGGCCGAACAGCCATTCGTACCAGCCCCATAGCGAAACGGCGATGAAGACCAGTTGCAGCCCCATGTCGCCGTACAGCCTGGCGTTGAAAAACACCAGCCCGTAGGCGGCCGAGGAGATGATCGCGAACAGCCAGGCCCAGTGGCTGAGGCGGATGTTGAGGACGACGTTGACCACCGCCAGCAAAAAGGACAGCAGTTCCAGCGGCGTGGTGGCGAAGCCGAACAGCAGCAGCGGGTCGTTCATGCCCATCACTTGCGCGGATGGCTGATGTTTTCAGGGTGGGGAAAAACAGCGGGCAAAGCGATGGTCTTGGACAAAATGGTTCCCCAGGGGTGAAAAAGCAGACGAAGTATATCGTTCTAGTCCCTGGGTGAACAGCGCCGCGGCAGCGGGATGCGCATGCTCAGGCAGCAGCCTTGGCCGGGAGCGAAATCGGCCAGCTCGAAATACCCGCCCAGCGCCGTGATGCGTTCGGCGATGCCCATCAAGCCGAAACGCTCGCCCTTCCTGCGCTGCCACGACGGGATGCCGACGCCGTCGTCACGGATCCGCAGCGTCAGTTCGGCGGCCTCGGCTTGCATCGCTATCGTCACATGGCGCGCCCGGGCGTGGCGCATGACATTGCTCAGCGCCTCCTGGACGATGCGAAACAACACCACCCCGGTCTCGCTATCGATCGCAGCGAAAAGCGTCTCGGCGCTGGCCGTCAGGCGGCAATCGATGCCGCTGCGTTTTCTGAAATCGTCGACCTGCCATTCCATCGCCGCCTGCAGGCCCAGGTCCAGCACCGGCGGACGCAGTTCGTTTATGATCCCGCGCACGCTCCTGATGGTCGTGTCGATATTGCTCAGCACCGCGCTGACGCGCCGGTGCAGGAGCGGATGCGCGTGGGCGGTGCGCGCGCCGAGCATGGAAATGTCGATGCGCAGGGCCAGCAGGTTTTGCCCAAGCTCGTCGTGGATATCGCGCGAAATGCGCTTGCGCTCGTCTTCCTTGAGCGTCTCGAGGTGCATCGCCAGGTGGCGCAACCGGCTGTACGATTCGCGCAGCGCGCGCTCCATGTCCTTGCGCCCGGTGATGTCGGCATGCGCCACCACCACCCGCAGCGGGCCGCCGCCGGAAAAGCGGCTCACGCTCACCTGCAACCAGTCGCGCCGGGCCGGCTCCTTGCGCCGCGGCTGGAATTGGTACTCCATCGAAAACGCTTCGAGCCGGCCGGCGGCGACGCCGCGGATGCCGGCCGCCAGCTCGACGCCGGCGCCGTCCAGCCAGCGCTGGTCGGTTTCGCAACGGGCCAGGTAATCGATGCCGCAATCGACGTGGCCCGCACAGTCGCAACAAGCCTTGTTGGCGTACCTGACGATGCCGCCCTCGTCCAGCACCAGCACGCGGTCGGACAACGCGTCGATGGTCGCATGGAAAAACTGCTCGGTTTCCTGCAACGCCGCCTGGGCCCGTTCGCGCTCGGCGATTTCCTGGTGCAGCAACTGGTTCGCCTGCATCAGCTCGGCGGTGCGCTCGCTGACGCGCTGGTCCAGTTCGCGATGCACGGCGCGCAGGGCGACCTCGGCCTGCTTGCGCTCGGTGATATCGGAAAATACGCCGACAAAATTGCCGACGCTGCCATCCGGCGTGCGCATCTGCGTGATCGATAGCCAGACGACGAACAGGCGGCCGTCGCGGCGCTTGTTCAGCAGTTCGCCCTGCCAGCTGCCATGGCTTTCCAGGCTGTCCCACATGGCGGCGTAAAAAGCCGGCGCATGCACGCCGCGGCTGAGGAAGGAGGGATCGCGGCCGATCGCCTCCTCCGCCAGATAGCCGGTAATCTCGGCGAAGGCGGGATTCACCGACACGATGCGGTTGCCGGCGTCGGTGATCATCACGCCTTCGCGAATATTGTCGAAGACCACGAAGGCACGGCTCAGCGCCGATTCGCGCCAGTCGGCGCCGCCGAGGTCGGTGACGACCATGCGGCACACCTGGGAGGCCGGATCGACGTTGGCTTCGATGCGCACCCGGCCGGCTCCCGCCAGGTCTTCGAACAAGGACACTTCCAGCACCTGGCGCAAGCCGCTGTCGAAGACACTGTCGATGAACTCACGGAAGCGCACCTGTGCCTCGGGCGCCAGGAATTGCTCGAACTTGCGGCCCAGCAATTTCGACTTGGACGATTTCAACAGCGCCGCCGCCGCCAGGTTGACGCGCGAAATGGTGCCGCTGCGCTCGATCGAAAAATAACTGACCGGAGCGTGATCGTACAATTCGGCGTAATGGTTCAGCCCAGCCTCGAATCGTTCCTTCAGCAATTGCAACTCAGCCAGCGCCGCACTTTGCATTTCCAGCTCGATCTGGCTGACCTGCAATTCATGCAATTGCCTCAGCACTTCTTCCTTCGACTTGCCGGCTTCGATGCGGCGGCCTTCCGCACACAGTTCGGCCTCCGCGCGGAACTCCGGGAGGGTGGGCGGCTTGTCGAATAATTTCGTCATTTTTGCTCGGCGGACTATGGCGCGCCCGTCAACTGGCGCAACTGGGCTTCCAGAAGCTTGGACTCCGTAATATTAACAAAGGTTACCACCACCCCGTCGATGACGTTTTCAATCGTGCGGTAGGGCATGATCCGCACGGTGA
>DASYLQ010000368.1:0-4014 GCA_036009485.1 Janthinobacterium sp. | reverse complement strand
GCGAATTCTGGAAGCCGCAAGGCGAATTCCATGAAGTCGATCCGAGCAAGATCATGACCGAGGTATTCCGCCTGCCGACCACCTGCTTCGCCGAGGAACGCGGTTCCCTGGTCAGTTCCGCCCGCGTCTTGCAATGGCACTGGCAAGGCGCCGAAGGTCCGGGCCAGACGCGCAGCGACCTGGACATCATGTCCGCCTTGTTCCTGCGCATCCGCAAGATGTACCAGACCGAAGGCGGCAAGTTCCCCGATCCGATCGTCAACCTGACCTGGAACTATGCGAAGCCGGAAAGCCCGACGCCGGAAGAACTGGCGATGGAATACAACGGCAAGGCGCTGAAGGACTTGTTCGATCCCAAGGATCCGACCAAGCAAGTGATGAAGAAAGGCGAACAACTGGCTTCCTTCGCCCAGTTGCGCGACGACGGCTCGACCGCCAGCGGCTGCTGGATCTTCGCCGGCTGCTGGACTCCGGCCGGCAATCAGATGGGGCGGCGCGACAATACCGACCCGACCGGCATCGGCCAGACGCTGAACTGGGCCTGGGCCTGGCCGGCCAACCGCCGCGTGCTGTACAACCGCGCTTCCTGCGACGTCAAGGGCAAGCCTTTCGACCCGACCCGCAAGCTGATTGGCTGGAATGGCGCGGCCTGGACCGGCGCCGACGTGCCCGATTTCAAGGCCGACGAACCGCCGGAAAACGGCATGGGTCCCTTCATCATGCTGGCCGAAGGCGTGGCGCGCTTCTTCGCCCGCGCCGGGATGGCCGAGGGCCCCTTCCCCGAGCATTACGAGCCGTTTGAAAATCCGGTGGGCTTCAATATCTTGCACCCGAACAATCCACTGGCGACCAGCAATCCGGCTGCCCGCGTGTTCCCGGGCGACCGGGCCCTGTTCGGCAAGCATGAAGACTTCCCGCATGTGGCGACCAGCTACCGTCTGACGGAGCATTTCCACTTCTGGACCAAGCATGCGCGCCTGAATTCCATCGTGCAGCCGGAGCAATTCGTCGAAATCGGCGAAGAGCTGGCCAAGTCGGTCGGCGTGGTGGCGGGCGACCGCGTCCGCGTCAGTTCCGGCCGCGGCCACATCATCGCCAAGGCGGTCGTCACCAAGCGCATCAAGACCTTGATAATCGACGGCAAGCCGGTCCACACCGTCGGCCTGCCGCTGCACTGGGGCTTTGCCGGACAGGCCAAGAAAGGCTACCTGATCAACACCCTCACGCCTGGCGTAGGTGACGGCAATTCCCAGACACCGGAATTCAAGTCCTTCCTGGTGAAGGTGGAAAAAGCATGACGGCGCGAGGAGAGAAATAATGGCATTGCAATCACTTGATATCAAACGGCTGTCGGCCACCACGGTGCAGCCGCCGGAAGCGCGGACGCCGGTCACCGGCACCGTGGCGAAACTGATCGACGTCTCCAAATGCATAGGCTGCAAGGCTTGCCAGACCGCCTGCATGGAGTGGAACGATTTGCGCGACGAGGTCGGCGAAAACGAGGGGGTGTACGACAACCCGCGCGACCTGACGCCGCAATCCTGGACCGTCATGCGTTTTACCGAGCATGAAAACAATGACGGCAACCTGGAATGGCTGATCCGCAAGGATGGCTGCATGCATTGCGAAGACCCGGGCTGTCTGAAGGCTTGTCCTGCGCCGGGCGCAATCGTGCAGTACACCAACGGCATCGTCGACTTCCACCAGGAAAACTGCATCGGCTGCGGCTATTGCGTGACGGGTTGCCCCTTCGACGTGCCGCGCATTTCCAAGAAAGACGACCGCGCCTACAAGTGCACCCTGTGCTCGGACCGCGTGGCCGTCGGCCAGGAACCGGCTTGCGTCAAGACTTGCCCGACCGGCGCGATTGTCTTCGGCACCAAGGAAGACATGAAGGAACATGCGGCCGAACGCATCGAAGACTTGAAATCCCGGGGCTTCGAAAACGCCGGCCTGTACGATCCGGCCGGCGTCGGCGGCACCCACGTGATGTATGTGCTGCATCACGCCGACCGTCCGGCCCTGTACCACGGCCTGGCCAAGAATCCGCGCATCAGCCCGATGGTCGGATTATGGAAAGGCATCGCCAAGCCGCTCGCCCTGGCGGGACTCGCGGCGACGGCGCTGGCCGGCTTGTTCCATTACACCCGCGTCGGCCCTAACGAGGTCAGCAAGGATGAGGAAGCCGAGTCGCTCGAAGCAGCCAAACACATCAGGGAGAACCATGATGAAACACGCTGACGGTCACTACAACAAGGAAGGCTTGCCGCTGATCGAGCGGTACACGCCGAACGAGCGCAGCAACCACTGGATCACGGCCATCGCCTTTGTGCTGCTGGCCGTGTCCGGGCTGGCGATGTTCCATCCGGCGACGGCCTGGATGGCGGCCTTCCTCGGCGGCGGGCAATGGACGCGCATCCTCCATCCCTTCATCGGGCTGGTGATGTTCGCTTCCTTCGCCATCCTGGTGCTGCGTTTTTGGCATCACAACCTGATGGATGCCAGCGACAGGCAATGGCTGAAGCAGATCGGCGACGTGGTCAACAACCGCGAAGACCAGCTGCCCAAGGTCGGCCGCTACAACGCCGGGCAAAAGATGCTGTTCTTCGTGCTGCTGTTCTGCATGCTGGGACTGCTGCTGTCGGGCGTGGTGATCTGGCGCGCATATTTCGCTTTCTATTTCCCAATAGAAATCGTGCGCTTCTCCGCCCTGCTGCATGCGTTTTGCGCCTTCGTGCTGATCGCCTCCATCATCGTGCATATCTATGCCGGCCTGTGGGTCAAGGGCTCGATCGGCGCCATGGTGCGGGGGACCGTCACCTACGGCTGGGCTAAAAAACACCATCAACGCTGGTTCGAAGAAGTCGCGCGCAAAACCCGTGACTGATCCGCTCCCATGCTGCCGGACCGTTACAGTTCGGCAGCATGCGGCAACAATTACCTGTCATATCGGTTAAACTTTGCCCTCACGAACGACGCGCGCCGACCAAGCGCGCGCCGCTTCTTTCAGCATTCTTGTTTGGGGAATTTCTTGGTACAACGCATACTTGAAGCCGGCGAAATCGAATCGCTGGATCACAACGCCATTCCGCGCCTGCTGCTGCCGCAAGCCCTGGGCGTGTTCAGCGCGCGCGCGGCGCGCCTGCGCCAACTGGCGCAAGGCGACGTCACCGGCACGCCGGTCGGCGAAACCCTGCGCGGCTACCTGTTGCTGATGGCGGCCCTGGTCGACGCCCAGGCCGCCGTGACCTCGGCCCTGCCGGCCGGCGCCGTCACGCTGCCGCCGCTGGAAGACATGCAACTGGCGCACGCCCACCACATGCCGCTGGTGCCGATCAGCGGCGCACGCGATCCGCTCTGGCGCACGATCTTCGCCAGCCTGCTCGACCATCTGGATACCCTGGTCACCACCCAGCCGCAATTGAAGCAGGTGCTGGGCGAATTGCGCGGCCTGGATGGCGCCGCGCTCGACGCCTGCGCCGACGCCGTGCTGGAACAGGATGCGGCCGCCGTCAATCCCCTGCACGCGCCCTTCGTCGCCGCCGCCCTGCAAGTGCTGTGGACAGTGCAAGCCGGCCAGTTGCAGGCGCTCGAAGTGCCGACGCTGGAAACCGGCGTGCTGTGCCCGGTGTGCGGCTCGCATCCAGTCGCCAGCGCAATCCGCATCGGCGGCCAGTCGCAAGGCTATCGCTACCTGCAATGCGGCATCTGCGCCAGCGAATGGCATATGGTGCGGGTCAAATGCTCTACTTGCGAAAGCAACGGCAAGATTTCCTACCGCAGCCTGGACCACGTCGACGCCGTCGAAGCGCCCGTGGCCGTGGGCGGCAATGTTTCCGCCGCCGACCTGGCGAAAACCGCCAAGCCGCAAAACAAGGCCAACGACCCGAAAAAAGTGGCCCGCGCCGAGACTTGCGAGGATTGCCACAGCTACCGCAAGATTTTCAACCAGGAACACGATTACCACGTCGAACCGCTGGCCGACGACCTGGCCAGCCTGACGCTGGACTTGCT
>DASYLQ010000367.1:0-3274 GCA_036009485.1 Janthinobacterium sp. | reverse complement strand
TCGGTGATCGGCAAGGCCAACGCCATCAGCACGCACCGGCTCAACAGCCGCCTGTCGGTGGAAGACACGCCGGCCGAGCTGCTGGAACTGGGCACCGCCTTCAACGCCATGCTCGACCGTCTCGAGGATGGCGTGCAGCGCCTGTCCGGTTTCGCCGCCGACCTGGCGCACGACTTGCGCACGCCGATCAATACCCTGATGGTCGAGACCCAGGTGGCGCTGGCGCATCCGCGCACCGCCGAGGAATACCAGTCGCTGCTGGAGTCGAATACCGAGGAATACGAACGGCTGGCGCGGATGATCGAAAACACCCTGTTCCTGGCGCGCGTCGACAACGCCCAGCTGGCGCTGAAGCGGGAAACCCTGAACGCGCAAAAGGAACTGGAGCGCATCCGCGATTATTTCGAAGGCCTGGCCGAGGAAGGCGGCGTGACGCTGGACGTCGCCGCCGGCGACATCAGCCTGAGCGCCGACCCTATCCTGCTGCAGCGCGCCGTCGGCAACCTGGTGTCGAATGCGATCCGCCACACGCCGCGCGGCGGCGCCGTGCGCCTGCTGGCCGGCCAGGGGCCACTGGGGCTGGACATCGCGGTGGAAAACACCGGCCCGGGCATCGCCCCCGAGCATATCGCGCATATCTTCGAGCGCTATTACCGCGCCGACCCGGCCCGTTCCGCCTCGTCCCACTCGGCCGGCCTGGGCCTGGCCATCGTCCGCGCCATCATGCAGTTGCACGGCGGCGAAGTACTCGCCGACAGCGTGGTCGGGCGCAGCACCACCTTTTTCCTGCGCTTCAGGCGCCCGGCCTGAAGCTAAGCGCGGGTCGTGCCGGCGGGGATAAAGCGGCGCTGCCGCACCCATTTTGTGACAATCCATTTTTCGCCGGCCTGCACCGGCGCGGCGGCGTGCAGCGAGGCCGGGTCGAGTTGGCCTGCGCTGTTGCAATACTCGAAATACAGGGCGCTGCCCTTGCGCGGCGTGACCGCCAATCCGCTTTCGGGGAACAGCGTCTGGCCGCCCTCTTCCACGTCGTTGAGATAAACGATCAGCGTGCTGACGCGCTGGCCGCTGCGCTGCACCGAGGCGATGTTGGAGGGATTGATCGGCATGAGGAAATCGAAATGCGGCACGAAACTGGCCTCGCTCTGTTCATAATGCAGCACCTGCAAGCCCTCGCCGTTTTCCAGCGGCATGCCCATCAGCTGCGCCAGGCGCCTGTCGATGCGCGCCACCAGCTGGTTTTCCTCGAGCCGGAAAAACATCCCTTCGCTGCGGCGCGCATCGTTGGTCGTGTCCTTGCCGCTGAAGGGATCGACGATGGTCGACGGCGCCAGCCGCGGCCGCGCCAGCGCAATCAAGCCGTCGCACTCGTCCGCGCTGAGGACATGATCCAGCAGCGCCGCCTGTGGTTGCGCCACGGTCATCGCCATGCGCATGCGCTGGCCGCCGGCGCGGATATCGTTGCCCTGCAAGAGGCGCGGGGTTTCATAGCGGTAGGCGGCGGCGCGCACCTGTTCCGGGTCGATGAAACCGGCCGGCATGGCCGTGCCGGCGGCCCGCGCCGCCCAGAAGGTATTCACCAGCGCCGCGGCGTGGCCGGCGTCGAAGCCTTGCTCGAGCATGCTGCGCACCAGCGGCGCCGGCGGAATGCCGCGGTCGATATTGTGCAGTATCCAGTCGCGCAATTCCTGCTTGAATTGGATGCGTGTATCCATGTCCGGCCTACAGGTCCAGCGCTTCCCAGCCTTCGGATCCTTGCACGAAGGGTTCCTGCAATTGCAGCACGCCGGCGCCGCGCAGGATATTGTCGACCATCGGGAAAGCCTTGCGCGCCGCCTCGTCGGCGGCCCACGCCGCCGGCTTCACCTGATAGGTGAAGGTGACGACGGTCTGCGCCGCGGCGCCCTGTTTGTCCGGGTTTTTCGGCGTTTCCCAGCCGACCACTTTATCCAGGCTCAGATGGGCGGCGCAGAGGTCTTGCGGCGCATCGGCGTAACGGTCGCCCGTGGGCCGCTTGCGCGCCGGGCGGGCCAGGTAGGATTGCTGGCCCAGTTCGGTCAACACATAACGCTTGGCCTGTTCGCTGCTCTTGTTGCCATCCTCGTCGGTCTTTTCGACGGTGACAGTGGTCGAGGAGACCACGCCGAGCTTTTCCAGCACCGGCATCTGCACGGCGTTGCGCGACTTGCCGCCGTCGAACTCGGACGAGGCGACGTCGATCGGCCATTTATTTTTAGCCAGGCAAAGGTCGCCGCGCTTGTCCAGGTAGGCGGTCATGGCCTTGGTGAAATTGGCCTGGTTGGCCTGGCGCTCGCCGCCGGTACAGGCAGCCAGCAAAACGGCGGCGGAAGTGCAGAGTAAAAGGTTTTTCATCATATCCAGGTTTTAATTGACACAGCTTCCAGAAGTGGGCGCCGTCGCCGGCGCCTGGTAACCGTCGGTCAGGGTTTGCAGGAAACAGAGCAAGTCGCCGATTTGCGCTTCCGTCATCGGATTGGCGCTGCCCGCCTGGCGTCCGTCCAGCGGCAACTGGGTATCGATATTCGACCGGTAGGCGGCCGGCAGGTCGTTGAATTTCTGCACCGTGCCGCCCGTGTATTGCGTGGTGATCAAGCCATAGGTCGGGAAAGCCGGGTCCGGCGTGGCCCTGGCGGTGCCGCCCACGGTCGGATACCAGAGTTGCGGCATGGTGTCGCGGGTATTATAAAAATGGATAGTCTGTTCCAGCGAGTGGAAAATGCCGTTATGGAAAAAGCTCTGGCGCGTCGCCACGTTGCGCAAGGTCGGCGCCTTGAACAGGCCGCAAAACTTGTTGGCCGCGCCCGGCGTCGCCGGCAAATGGTCGGTGCGCAAGGGACCGCAGATGCCCATGTCGAAATAGCCCGGATCACTGTTGGCCGGGATCGCCATATTGCGCGGCACGCCGATGCCTTCGTAAGAGAAATCGGTGAACAGGGCCGAGCTGCCGTTCAAGCCGGCGCCCTGGTAATGGCAGGAAGCGCAATTGGCGCCGTTTGGATCGGAAAACAGTTTCAGCCCGCGCGATTCGGCCGGCGTCAGCGTGCCGCCGATCTTGTTGCCTGCATACAGGTCGAACTTGCTGCTGTAGGGGTGGAAGCTGGGATCTTCCAGCTGGAAGGCTTGCAGCGCCGCCATGACATTACTGAAGGCCATGTCGTTATCGCTCAGCGCGCTGGGGCCGAAGGCTTGCTGGAACAGCGCGACATAACTGCTCAGGCGTACCTTGGCGATGACGTCTGCGCTGCTGGCGTTG
>DASYLQ010000366.1:0-1825 GCA_036009485.1 Janthinobacterium sp. | reverse complement strand
ATGCTGCGCGCGACGAATACCGGCGCCACCGCCGTCATCGACGCGCGCGGCGAGGTCACCGGCCGCCTGCAAGTGGACACGCGCGGCACGCTGGCGGCGACGGTGCAGGGCATGGACGGCTTGACGCCCTACATCAGGTTCGGCAACAGGCTGATCCTGCTGATCGCCGCGCTGGCGCTGGCCGCCGCCGGCTTGCTGGCGCGCAGAAAGCGCCGCGAGCGCCGTGAATAAAGCGGCGGCGCCGGCGCCGTCTCTTTTCAGGCCGCGGGGCCAAAGACTCGGAGCCAAAGACTTCTTACAGCCTGCCTTTAAAACCCGCTAAAATTAGGCGCTTTAGCGAAACCATAACGATCGCGGCCGCATGCGCGCCGCGACAAACTACGATGCTCACATTTCAACAAATCATTCTGACGCTGCAAACCTACTGGGACAAGCAAGGCTGCGCCCTGCTCCAGCCTTACGACATGGAAGTCGGCGCCGGCACTTTCCACACCGGCACCTTCCTGCGCGCGATCGGCCCGGAACCCTGGCGCGCCGCCTATGTGCAGCCGTCGCGCCGGCCCAAGGATGGCCGCTACGGCGCCAACCCCAACCGCATGCAGCACTATTACCAGTACCAGGTGGTGCTGAAGCCGGCGCCGGAAAACATCCTCGACCTGTATCTGGGCTCGCTGGCCGCGCTGGGCCTGGACCTGAAGCAGAATGACGTGCGCTTCGTCGAAGACGACTGGGAAAGCCCGACCCTGGGCGCCTGGGGCCTGGGCTGGGAAGTCTGGCTGAACGGCATGGAAGTGACCCAGTTCACCTATTTCCAGCAGGTCGGCGGCCTCGATTGCAAGCCGGTGCTGGGCGAGATCACCTACGGCATCGAGCGCCTGGCGATGTACCTGCAGGGCGTGGAAAACGTCTACGACCTGGTGTGGACCGAGCGCGAGGAAAACGGCGTCGTCAAAAAGCTGAGCTACGGCGACGTCTTCCACCAGAACGAGGTCGAGCAATCGACCTACAACTTCGAGCACGCCAACACCGAATTGCTGTTCGCCCAATTTTCCAACCACGAGGCGGAAGCCAGGCGCCTGGTCGAGCTGCAACTGACCTTGCCGGCCTATGAGCAAATCATGAAGGCTTCGCACAGCTTCAATATGCTGGACGCCCGCGGCGCCATTTCCGTGACCGAGCGCGCCGCCTACATCGGCCGCGTGCGCACGCTCTCGCGCCTGGTGGCGCAAGCCTATTACGATTCGCGCGAGCGGCTCGGCTTCCCGATGCTGGACGCAGTCCAGGCCAACGCTTGAAGCCGGAAAAGAACAATACGAAAAACGCCATGAACCAGACACTCATAATCGAACTGCTGACCGAAGAACTGCCGCCGAAAGCGCTGGCCAAACTGGGCGCCGCCTTCGCGGCCGGGATATTCAACGGCCTCAAGGCGCGCGACTTCCTCGAAGCCGACAGCGTCGCCACCGCCTACGCCACGCCGCGCCGCCTGGCCGTCAGCATCACCGGGGTGCGCGCGACCTCGCCGGACAAGGCCATCCGCGAAAAGGTGCTGCCGGTCAGCGTCGCCCTCGGCGCCGACGGCCAGGCCGCGCCGCCGCTGGCCAAGAAACTCGCCGCGCTCGGCTTCCCCGAGCTGACCGTCGCAGACCTGGAACGGGCCCAGGACGGCAAGGCCGAGAGCTTTTTTTACACCTATACCGCGGCCGGCAGCCGGCTGGAAAGCGGTTTGCAGGCGGCGCTGGAAGAATCCGCCGCCAAGCTGCCGATTCCCAAGCTGATGAGCTACCAGCGCCCGGACGGCAGCACCGTGCAATTCGTCCGTCCC
>DASYLQ010000365.1:0-2569 GCA_036009485.1 Janthinobacterium sp. | reverse complement strand
TCGACCAGCAATTGCGGCGGATTTTTTTCAAGCAAAATACCGGAGAGACGACCTATCATCGCGTTTGGCCTATTAGGTGGATTCGAGGGGGTAGTTTAGCCGACCAGGCGGCCGCGCTTCATGCGCAATCCGCTCAAGGGCGTCAGCGCGCCGATCATGGCCAGCGCGTCGTGGCTGTTGGCGTGGCAGATCGCAACGCCGAGCGCGTCGGCGGCGTCGCTGCCGGGCAGGCCGGGCAAGGTCAGCAGGCGCGCGACCATGTCTTGCACCTGCTCCTTGGCGGCCTTGCCGTGGCCGACCACGGCTTGCTTGACTTGCAGGGCGGTGTATTCGGACACGGCCAGGTCGGCGCCGACCAGGGCGCAGATGGCGGCGCCGCGCGCTTGCCCGAGCAACAGCGTCGATTGCGGGTTGACGTTGACGAAGACTTTTTCGATGGCCGCGCAATCGGGCCGGTAGGTGGCGACGATTTCAGTGATGCTTTGCAAGATGATCTTCAGGCGCGACGGCAACTCGCCTTCGGCCACCGTCTTGATGGTGCCCGAGGCGATGTAGCGCAGCTTGCTGCCCTGTTTGTCGATGACGCCAAAGCCGGTGGTGCGCAGGCCGGGGTCAATGCCGAGTATGATCATCGCTGGATTGTATGCAATCCAGCCGGCGCTGGCAAACCCGCGCTGCCGGCCCGGCTTATCCGGCCGGGCCGGCGCCGGCCGCGAGGCTCAATGACGGAAATGGCGGGTACCGGTGTAGAGCATGACGACGCCGCGCTCGTCGGCGGCGTCGATGACTTCCTGGTCGCGCATCGAGCCGCCCGGCTGGATCACGCAAGTGGCGCCGGCGTCGACGACGACGTCCAGGCCGTCGCGGAAGGGGAAGAAGGCGTCCGAGGCCACCACCGAGCCCGCCAGCGGCAGGCCGGCGTTTTGCGCCTTGATCGAGGCGATGCGGGCCGAGTCGATGCGGCTCATCTGGCCGGCGCCCACGCCCAGGGTCATGTTATTGGCGCAAAAGACGATGGCGTTCGACTTGACGAACTTGGCGACGCGCCAGGCGAACATCAGGTCTTGCAATTGCTGCGGCGTCGGCTGCAGCTTGCTCACCACTTTCAAGTCGGCGATCAAGACATTCTTCGCATCCGGCGATTGCACCAGCAAGCCGCCGCCGACGCGCTTGAAGTCCATATTGTTGACGCCGTTCCCGAGCGGGATTTCCAGCATGCGCACGTTTTGCTTGGCCGCCAGGATCTGCCTGGCTTGCGCCGAGAACGAGGGCGCGATCAGCACTTCGACGAAGAGCTTGGCGATGTCGCCGGCGGTCGGGCCGTCCAGTTCCGTGTTGAAGGCGATGATGCCGCCGAAGGCCGAGGTCGGGTCCGTCTTCAGCGCGCGGCTGTAGGCTTCGGCCGCGTTCGCGCCCAGCGCCACGCCGCAGGGATTGGCGTGCTTGACGATGACGCAGGCGGCGCTCTGGTCGAAACCGCCCAGGCTCTTCACGCATTCCCAGGCCGCGTCGGCGTCGGCGATATTGTTGTACGAGAGTTCCTTGCCCTGCAGCTGGCGGTAATTGGCCAGCGCGCCTTCGTTGGCGTGCAAGTCGCGGTAGAAGGCCGCGCTCTGGTGCGGGTTTTCGCCGTAGCGCATGTCCTGCACTTTTTCAAAGGCCATGTTCAGCGTTTGCGGATAGGCGCTGCGGCTGGCGTGGGTGCGCGTCGGGCCCAGGCTGCTCAGGTAATTGGTGATGGCGCTGTCGTACTGGGCCGTGTGGGCGTAGACTTTTTTCGCCAGCGTGAAACGGGTGTCGTAGCTGATGTAGCCGGGCGTGTTGTCAGTGGTTTTCATTTCCGCCAGCACCAGGCCATAGTCGGACGGGTCGCAGATCACCACCACGTCCTTGTGGTTCTTGGCCGCCGAGCGCAGCATGGCCGGGCCGCCGATGTCGATATTCTCGATCGCCTCGTCCAGGGTGCACGTGTCTTTCGCCACCGTCGCCTGGAAGGGGTACAGGTTGACCACCACCATGTCGATGGTCGGGATGGCGTGTTCGGCCAGCTTGGCCATGTGCTCGGGAAAGTCGCGCCGCGCCAGGATGCCGCCGTGGACTTTCGGGTGCAGGGTCTTGACCCGGCCGTCCAGCATCTCCGGGAAACCGGTGTAGTCGGCCACCTCGGTGACCGGCACGCCGTTGTCGGCCAGCAGTTTGGCGGTGCCGCCGGTCGACAGGATATTAACGCCGAGGGCGGACAGCGACTGCGCGAACGCGAGCACGCCGGTCTTGTCGGAAACGGAGATGAGGGCTTGTTTGATCATGGCTGGACTAGGTTGGGTGTTGGATATTCTGGACTAAAGACGGCCGGCGTGGCGCGCTACTCTGTTGCCGTGCGCCGCCAGCGCGGGTCTTGCTCAAAGCTTGCTGCAAAGCTTGCCGAAAAGCGGCACCGGCGGCAGGCCGCTTACAGCAAGCCGTGTTCCTGCAATTTTTTGCGCAAGGTGTTGCGGTTGATGCCGAGCATTTGCGCCGCGTGCGACTGGTTGCCGTCGGCGCGCGTCATGACGACTTCGAGGATCGGTTT
>DASYLQ010000364.1:0-12310 GCA_036009485.1 Janthinobacterium sp. | reverse complement strand
CGCGGTGCAAAATATTGCAGGAAACGGAATTGAAGAAGGTTTCCGCCAGCTCCGGCTGCTTGTGGTCGGTCAGCAAGCCGATGTAATGCAGCTTCAGTTCACGCCAGACTTCGTCGCTCAAGGCCGCGCGGCCGTAGGTATCTTCCAGCAGCTGCACGCATTCCTGCACGCGGGTATCGTAAAAATCGATGCGCTCGCGCGCCGCCTGCTGCGCCACCGCCCAGTCGCCGCGTTCGAAATGCTGCTTGGCAGCCTGGCTGGTCTGGCGGAACAGGCGGTAATGCTTGTCGAAGCCATCGCGTATCGTCAGCGCGATATCGAAAGCGATCTTGGAAGACAGCAGCTTGGGGAACGCCTGGGTCATCGTTGGTCCCGATTAAAAACCATCAAACCATCAGTTGGGCTAATGATCATGCACCGGACAAGGCTGGCTCACCTCGGTCTGGACGCCGCTTATCTGGACTCCGCAAACAGTTCGCGGCCGATCAGCATGCGCCGGATTTCACTGGTGCCGGCGCCGATTTCATACAGTTTGGCGTCGCGCCACAGGCGGCCGGCCGGGTATTCATTGATGTAACCGTTGCCGCCCAGCGCCTGGATCGCCTCGCCGGCCATCCAGGTGGCTTTTTCGGCACTGTACAGGATGGCGCCGGCGGCGTCCTTGCGCAACTGACGCACGGCTTCCGGCGTCGTCGCCCGGTCGCAAGCCTGGCCGACCGCATAGACGTAGGCTTTGCAAGCCATCATCGTCGAGTACATGTCGGCAAGCTTACCCTGCATGAGCTGGAATTCGCCGATGGGCTGGCCGAATTGCTTGCGGTCGTGGACATAGGGCAGCACCAGGTCCATGCAGGCCTGCATGATGCCGAGCGGGCCGCCGGACAAGACGGTGCGCTCGAAATCCAGGCCCGACATCAGCACATTGACGCCCTTGCCCAAGCCGCCCAATACGTTTTCAGCCGGTACTTCGCAATCCTGAAACACCAGCTCGCCCGTGTGCGAACCGCGCATGCCCAGCTTGTCCAGTTTTTGCGCGATCGAAAAACCCTTGAAGTTCTTTTCGATCAGGAAGGCTGTCATGCCGCGCGGGCCGGCTTCCAAGTCGTTCTTGGCGTAGACCACCAGCACGTCGGCGTCGGGGCCGTTGGTGATCCACATCTTGGTGCCGTTGAGTATCCAGCGGCCGCCCTTGAAATCGGCGCGCAGCTTCATACCGACGACGTCCGAGCCGGCATTCGGTTCCGACATCGCCAGGGCGCCGATATGCTCGCCGCTAATCAGTTTCGGCAGGTAGTTGGCTTTTTGCTCGTCCGTGCCGTTGCGCTTGATCTGGTTGACGCACAGGTTCGAGTGGGCGCCGTAAGACAGGCCAACGGACGCCGAGGCGCGCGAGATTTCTTCCATCGCGATGATATGCGCCAGGTAACCCATGCCGGCGCCGCCGTATTCTTCGCCGACGGTGATGCCGAGCAAGCCCAGCTCGCCCATCTTGCGCCACAAGTCCATCGGGAATTGGTCGCTGCGGTCGATTTCGGCGGCGCGCGGCGCGATTTCCGCAGTGGCGAATTGTTGGATCGCTTCGCGCAGGGCGGCGATGTCTTCGCCGTGGTCAAAACTTAAGCCTGGGAGATGGAGCATGGCGTCCTCGTATTGGATGGGCTGGAATGGGGGCCGCGGTCTGGCGCCGCGAAGCGCAGATGATACCCCGGTATGACGTTAACGTAAACGTAAAGTAAAGCACGCCGTCCCGCCATGGCGGACGCCGTCAGCGGGCGTGGTCCGGCGCGGCCGCCGCTTCTTCTGCCGGCGCCTGGCTGATGCCGGCCAGCAGGCGCTTGCATTCTTCTTCATGGGCGGTGATTTCCGCCAGCGCCATGTCGATATCCTCGCGCTGCTGTTCCAGCGTTTCGCGATGTTGCCCCAGCACGGACATGAAGCGGTTCATTTGCGCGCTGGTATCCTTGGGCGACTCGTACATATCGACCAGGCTCTTGATTTCGGACAAGGCCAGTCCGAGGCGCTTGCCGCGCAGGGTCAGCTTCAGGCGGGTGCGGTCGCGCGCTGTATACACCCGGCTGCGGCCGCCGGCGCCTTCGCGTTTCGGACTGAGCAATCCCTGGTCTTCATAAAAGCGGATTGCCCGCGCGGTAATATCGAATTCGCGCGCCAGTTCGGTGATGGTATAGGTCGGCATCTTGCTCTTGAGTAAAATTATAAATATAAAGTATCGGCTAAAATGATCGATAATCTTCCGTTTACGTCAACGTCAACCACATTGTAGCCCGCCTCGAAACGAACTGAAAGATCCTTATGAACTCGCTGGAATCGCAACTCGACTATCCCTTCGGCGACACGCTGCCGCAGGCCGGCGCCGTGCAAGAGGTGGCCGCCGGCCTGTTCTGGCTGCGCATGCCCCTGCCGTTTGCGCTCAACCACATCAACCTGTGGCTGCTGAAGGATGGGCAGGCGGACGATGCGCGCCAGCCCGGCTGGAGCCTGGTCGATTGCGGCGTCGCCAGCGACGCCACGCGGGCCGGCTGGGAAGCGGTCTTCGCTTCGGCGCTGCATGGCTTGCCGGTAAGGCGGGTGCTGGCCACGCATTGTCATCCGGATCATGTCGGCCTGGCCGACTGGCTATGCCGGCGCTGGGATGCGCCCCTGTGGATGAGCGCCGGCGAATACGCTTTTGCGCGCATGATGGCCGCGGCCCTGCCCGGCGTCGACGGCAGTTCGGCCTTTCCGCATTTCCAGCGCCATGGCTTGTGCGATCCAGCCCTGCTGGAAAAGATGCAGCAGCGCAAAAACTACTATCCTTCGCTAGTGCCGGCGATGCCGGTCTCATATACCCGGATGCAGGATGGCCAGCTGATCCGAATTGGCGATCATGGCTGGCGGGTGATCACCGGTTTTGGCCACTCTCCCGAGCATGCGGCCCTGTACAACGCCGATTTGAAGGTACTGATCTCGGGCGATATGGTGCTGCCGCGCATTTCGACCAATGTGTCCGTGTTTGCCATCGAGCCCGAGGCCAACCCGCTGCAGTCCTACCTGGATTCCTTGGCTAAATTCGAGGATTTGCCGGAAGATACCTTGGTGTTGCCCTCGCATGGCAAGCCCTTCCGTGGCTTGCACACGCGCCTACGGCAATTGCGCGAGCACCATATCGAACGGCTGGCGGAGGTGATGCAGGCTTGCACCGAATGGCGTTGCGCAGCCGACATCGTGCCGCTGATGTTCCGGCGCGAACTGGATGTCCACCAACTCAGCTTTGCGCTGGGCGAAGCGCTGGCCCATTTACACAAATTGTGGGCGGAAGGTATTGTGCGACGTGAAATTGGTATAGACGGCATCATACGTTTCCGTATGATGTAGAGCAAAAGTGGCTAATTGATCCTCAACTGACGGTTAAGGGCATTTACACTGGAATGTCGGCGAAGCGCCCAAGCAGGTTGCTTGCCAACGTGGCAATATATCGTCGCAGGGACAGATAAAAGTGGGCGTTTTTTCTCTTCTTTCTAATAAGAATTGCAAGATGTTATTCGGTTCTCAATCATTGCAATTGTTGTTCGAGGGAGTGTAAATTGTTAAATAAAAAATGTCTTTATAACATTGGTCCGACCGATGCAGCGACTGACTTTCATGCTGCAACATGAATAGTGCAACTATGAATTCTTCTAACGAACGCGAAAGTTTTAGCCAGCGCCTGCAACAGGCTCTCAAGAACGCCCACTATTCCCCCGACAGCCCGACCAGACTGGCGCGGGAATTCAATATCCGTTTCGATGGACGCCCCATTACAGTACATGCGGCACGGAAATGGCTGGTAGGAGAGGCTATTCCCACGCAAGAGAAATTGCGCATGATTGCGCAGTGGCTGGGCGTGCCGGCCGAATGGTTGCGTTTTGGCGGCCCGGAAAGCGCCGCGCCCGCTGGCGACGCGGGTAATCCGTTGTCTCGGTTTGAATCCGCCGATGTCAAGTTAATTGCTGATTTGCAAAGACTTGACGAACATCATCGTCAAATTGCGCGCGAATTTATTCGCATGCTAGTGCGTATCAATTACCAAAAGTAACATTTTAACAATGTTCTTAAATAAAAATCTATGTTTATTGTTAATTCCGCTATATAATGTTTTTTTTGGAAACCTTTACATCTGCCGAAAATTACTTTCAATTAGTCATGCCGGAGACATCAATTTGCTGCAAAATGAAGGTCATGTGAGTAATGTCAGATTCCCCGACATTAAATTTCAGGATCACGGCGCATAGCCGGATAGTGGGCCATAATCACAATGGGTTTTTGAGGTGCCTTTACTACGGAGCTAAGCTTTTGAGCCGTCTTATGAAAAGTAATTACAGCAATATCGCGCAGCTAAAAGATCTGATGACCGTACCACCGATGACCGCTGCCCAGCACGCGGAAGTGATGCGCAAGCGCATTGCCCACCGCCGAATGGTCGAGGAAGCCAGGGATTTGAAGAAGGCCAGCGGAATCCAATTCGAGAAACGCTGACAGGAATGGTAAAAAAGAGAGCGTTGCCGGCCTCTGCTTGAAGGAGGCTGGCAACGTTGTTTTTGTTCGTCTGTTTTGCACACGCCGGCCGCGCGCGGCCGACGCGGCGATGCTCAAGCGTCCATCAAGCGTCCAGCAGGGCTTTCAACTCGCCCGATTCAAACATTTCATTCATGATGTCGGAACCGCCGATGAATTCGCCCTTGACGTAGAGCTGGGGGATGGTTGGCCAGTTCGAGAATTCCTTGATGCCCTGGCGCACTTCCGCATCGTCCAGCACGTTCACGGTGGCGATATTTTCGACGCCGCATGCCTTCAGGATCTGGATCGCGCGGCCGGAAAAGCCGCATTGCGGGAATTGGGCGGTGCCCTTCATGAACAGCACGACAGGGGTGGCCGATACGGTTTCTTTAATCCAGGTTTGTACGTCGCTCATGGCTGCCTCAAATGGGAATGAATAGATGGCGTCCATTTTATAAGAAAACGCCGCAGCAGGTATGGCAGTCGCCTCAGTTTGTTGCTGCTCCGTTGTTATGCTGAATCGGGAAGCCACAAAAATGTTGGTCTTGCGCCAGGTGGGCTATGCGTCAAGCAGGCGGCGCGGCCAGCAAACGCTTGCCCAGGCAGACGGCGTCATCCCGGCCGATATATTTGCCGTAGTTGGGAATGCGGCCATAGCCGTGTTTTTCATAAAAGGCCAGGGCGCGCGAGTTGATGCGGCGCGTTTCCAGCCATAACTCGTGGTAGCCGAAGAGGGCGGCCTGCCGTTCCAGGTGGGCCAGCAGCGCCGCGCCGGCGCCTGCGCTGTCCGGATCGGCCGCATCGACGACGATGGCGTCGACGCTCACGGGCGGCCCTGCGGCATCAGCCGCGCAGCTTGGCGAAGGCGGCGGCCATGCTGCCGCCAGGCGCCGGCGCCTGTTTTTGCTGGTGCTGGGACAATTGTTTGCGGTCATTGCGGTCGCCGCGCTGCTCCGGACGCGAACCCGGCTGCGGCGCGCTGTCCGTCAGGCGCATCGTCAGCGCGATGCGCTTGCGCTTTTCGTCGACTTCCAGGACCTTCACGCGCACCACCTGGCCAGCCTTGACCACCATGTGCGGATCCTTGACGAAGGTGTTCGACAATGCCGAAATATGCACCAGGCCATCCTGGTGCACGCCGATATCGACGAAGGCGCCGAAGGCCGCGACGTTGGTCACCACGCCTTCCAGGATCATGTCGGGACGCAGGTCGCGGATTTCCTCGACGCCTTCCTTGAAGGTGGCCGTGGTGAATTCCGGACGCGGGTCGCGCCCCGGCTTTTCCAGCTCCTTGATGATGTCGGTGATGGTCGGCACGCCGAAGGTGGCGTCGGCGTACTTGGCCGGGTTCAGCGTCTTCAGCAGCGCGCCGGCGCCGATGAGCGCCTTGATATCCTTTTGGATGTCGGCCAGTATCTTTTCCACCAGCGGATACGATTCCGGATGCACGGCCGAGGCGTCCAGCGGATTGTCGCTATTCATGACGCGCAGGAAACCGGCGGCTTGCTCGAAAGTCTTGTCGCCCAGGCGCGGCACCGCCTTCAGCGCGGCGCGCGAGGTGAACGCGCCCTTCATGTCGCGGTAGGTGACGATCGCCTGCGCCACGCTGGAAGACAGGCCCGACACGCGCGCCAGCAGCGGCGCCGAGGCGGTGTTGACGTCGACGCCGACGGCGTTGACGCAATCCTCGACCACGGCGTCGAGCGAGCGCGCCAGCTGGGTCTGGCTAACGTCATGCTGGTACTGGCCGACGCCGATCGATTTCGGGTCGATCTTGACCAGTTCCGCCAGCGGATCCTGCAGGCGGCGGGCGATCGAGACGGCGCCGCGCAGCGAGACATCCATGTCCGGCAATTCCCTGGAAGCGAATTCGGACGCCGAATACACCGAGGCGCCCGCTTCCGAGACGACGATCTTGGTCAGCTTCTGTTCCGGATGCGCCTTGATCAAATCCTGCGCCAGCTTGTCGGTTTCGCGCGAAGCGGTGCCGTTGCCGATGGAAATGAGCGAAACATGGTGTTTCGCCGCCAGTTTTCCCAAGGTGTGCAGCGAACCGTCCCAGTCGTTTTTCGGCTGGTGCGGATAGATGACGGCGGTATCGACTACTTTCCCGGTAGCGTCCACCACCGCCACCTTGACGCCGGTGCGCAAGCCCGGATCCAGGCCCATCGTCGCGCGCGGACCGGCCGGCGCCGCCAGCAGCAGCGCCTTCAGGTTGGTGGCGAAAACATTGATCGCATCGAGCTCGGAGCGTTCGCGCAGTGCACCCATCAGCTCGGTTTCCAGGTGCATGAAACTTTTCACGCGCCAGGTCCAGCGCACCGTGTCGGCCAGCCATTTGTCGGCCGGACGGCCCAGGTTCTTGATGCCGAAGCGGGCGGCGATACGGCCTTCGCAGGGATTGTGCGGCGCATCCCATTTTGGTTTTTCCAGCTCGCTGTCGAGGCGCAGGCTGACGTCGAGGATTTGTTCGCGGCGGCCGCGCAGCAGGGCCAGCGCGCGGTGCGAGGGCACGGTGGCGATGGTTTCCGAATAATCGAAATAATCGGCGAATTTTTCACCTTCGTCCTGCTTGCCTTCCGCCACTTTGGACTCAACTATGCCATGCTCGAGCACGTACTCGCGCAGCGACTGCAGCAGGGTGGCGTCTTCGGCGAAGCGTTCCATCAGGATCTGGCGGGCGCCGTCCAGCGCCGCCTTGTTGTCGGCCACGCCGGGATTGTTGCCGTCGTTCGTGGTGAACGCCTCGCGCAGATACTTGGCCGCTTCGGCTTCCGGATCCAGCGTCGGATCGGCCAGCAAGCCGTCGGCCAGCGGCGCCAGGCCCGCTTCAATGGCGATCTGTGCCTTGGTGCGGCGCTTTTGCTTGTAGGGCAGATACAAGTCTTCCAGGCGGGTCTTGTCTTCCGCGTGCATGACGGCGTCGAGCAGCTGCGGCGTCATCTTGTTTTGTTCGTTGATCGACGCTACGATCGCCGCGCGCCGCTCTTCCAACTCGCGCAGATAGCGCAGGCGCTCTTCCAGCAGGCGCAGCTGGATGTCGTCCAGGCCGCCGGTGGCTTCCTTGCGATAGCGCGCGATAAAGGGCACGGTGGCGCCTTCGTCGAGCAGGGCGATGGCGGCGGCAACCTGGGCCGGCTTGGCGGCGAGTTCGAGGGCGAGGCGTTGTTCGATAGAGGGCAGCATGGTGGAATTCCAGGTGATCAAGCCCGGAATGATACGCAATCGCTGCGATTGCGCCAGTCTTGACAGCGCAAATGGACTGTGCCTGCGCTGCGGCCGTAACGGCGGCCCGGGCCCGTCCTGGGCTTGCTTCAGCCTTCCTCTCGGCATGCGCTGATATTGAATAAGCCACGAACGTCCGTATAACGGATAATATTGCCTGTTGCGGATTTTGAGACCGTTTTTGAAAGATTCTTTAGACACTAATGCGCCCCATGGATTTTACCCGCGACGAGATCAGTGACACCCCCGCCGTTCCCGCCGGCACGCCCGCGCCGCCCCTGTCGTATGCGGTGGCGACCTGGCTACAGCGGGTGGACGCGGCTGCGCATCCGAAAGCCAGCCTGAACGCCGCCGAACCCGACCCGAAAGCCACCCAGTACCGCCTGATCTATGTGCTGGCGCCGACCAGCGGCGGCCGCCACGTCGCCCTGTGCCTGTACAAGGCGCGGCTGCGGTCGAACGGCGACGTGGCCGCGGCCAGCCCGGTCAGCGAAGTGTTTTCGCTGCTGTCGGCGCCGCCCGGCTTCATGTTGGCCGGCGATGAAGACCTGGTGCGCTTTTTCGTGGCGATGCGCAGCGGCCAGAATTCGCAGACCGGCAGCGCGACCGAACCGAAGGGCAAGATCGGCGCGGCCCTGCTGCAAATGCTGTCCGACCAGGGCAAGCTGCTGTGGGCCAATTCCTGGGCCGACGTCGGCAATGGCCTGGTGTATCCGCTGCAGGCCGGCCCGTTGCGCCAGGCCAGCCTGGTCTGGCGCGACGAAGGCAAGAGCCTGCGCCTGGGCTGGCAGGTGGCGGCGCCGGAAGGCGTCAAGCACCATGGTGCCGACCAGATCGACTATATGCTGCCGACCGATCCGCCTTGGTATATCGACAACCTGTCTTGCGGCATGCTGAGCCTGAACCAGGGCGGCGCCGACATTTCCCTGCAAGAGTTGCAGGCGCTGGTGGCGCAGGCGCCGCTGCTGACGGCCAACGACAAGATCCGCGTCTCGCAACTCTTGCTGGCGCACGGCTTGCAGCACCTGATGCCGCTGCCGCAGCCGCTGCCTCAGCGCTTGCGCAACGATGTCGTGGCGCGGCCGGTGCTGCTGCTCGACAGCGCCCAGCTGGCTGACGGCAGTTTACTGCGCTGGAATGATTTCGCCGTGCTCTCCTACGATTACGATGGCGAGCGGGTATCGTTCGACCCCTCGCAGCGGGTGGTGCGGCAAATCGGCGCGGTGACGGAAATCATCCAGCGCGACGCCGCCGCCGAGGCCGCCGCGCTGAATACCCTGAGCGCGATGGGTTTCCGCAAACCCAAAACACCGCCGCTGAGCGTGCTGAAAGGCGGACTCTTGCTGAACAATCAGGCCGAGTGGCTGCGTTTCGCCGACAGCGGCATCGCCGCACTGGAAGCGCAAGGCTGGCTGGTGGAAAAATCGGCCAAGTACCGCTACGACGTCACCCAGGTCGACGACTGGTATGCCGACATCGACGAGCAGGCGTCCGACAGCGACAACGCCTGGTTCGAACTGGAGCTGGGCATCGTCGTCAACCAGGCCCGCGTCCCGCTGCTGCCCGTGCTGGTGCAATTGATCCGCAATGCGCCCAGCGATTTCAACCCGCAGACCATCGAAGCCCACGCCGACGGCGACCAGATGCTGGCCACCCTGCCCGACGGCGTGCGCGTGGCGCTGCCCTGGGGCCGCGTCAAGCCCATCCTCGGCACCCTGGGCGAACTGTATTTCAGCGACAAGATCAAGAACGTGGTGCGCATGTCGACGCTGGACGCGGCCCGCCTCGACGAACTGGCCCGCGGCACCGAGCTGCGCTGGACCGGTGGCGAACAGTTGCGCGAAATGGGCCGCAAGCTGAGCCAGTTCGGTTCGGTGCAAAAAGTCACCGCCCCGGCCGGCCTGCGGGCGACCTTGCGCGATTACCAGGCCGACGGCCTCGCCTGGATGCAATTCCTGCGTAGCTATGACCTGGCCGGCATTCTCGCCGACGACATGGGCCTGGGCAAGACCGTGCAAACCCTGGCCCACATCCTGATCGAAAAGGAAGCCGGCCGCCTGGCCCATCCGGCGCTGGTGATCGCGCCGACCAGCCTGATGGGCAACTGGCAGGAAGAGGCGGCCCGCTTTGCGCCCGGCTTGCGCGTGCTGTTATTGCAAGGCAAGGACCGTTTGCAATTGTTCGACCAGATCGAACAGGCCGACCTGGTCCTGACCACCTATGCCTTGCTGCCGCGCGACGAGGAAAAGCTGCGCGAGCACGATTTCCACCTGGTCATCCTGGACGAGTCGCACTACATCAAGAACACCCGCTCGAAGGCGGCGCAAAGCGCGGGCCTGCTGCGCGCGCGCCACCGCCTGTGCCTGTCCGGCACGCCGCTGGAAAACCACCTGGGCGAACTGTGGTCGCAATTCCACTTCCTGCTGCCGGGTTTGCTGGGCGATGAAAAAACCTTCAACAGCCAATTCCGCCACCCGATCGAGCGCCAGGACGATCCGCTGCGGCGCACCTTGCTGAACCGGCGCATCAAGCCCTTCCTGCTGCGCCGGACCAAGGACAATGTTGCCAAGGAATTGCCGCCGAAGACGGAAATGGTGCGCAAGGTCGAACTCGCCGGCGCCCAGCGCGACCTGTATGAAACCGTGCGCCTGGCGATGGACCAGAAAGTGCGCGACGAAATCGACAAGAAAGGCGTGGCGCGCAGCCAGATCGTCATCCTCGAAGCGCTGCTGAAGCTGCGCCAGGTGTGTTGCGATCCGCGCCTGGTGAAGTCGCTGTCGCCGTCGAAAAAGCAGGCGGCCGGCTCCGCCAAGTTGACCGACCTGATGCAGATGGTCGAGGATTTGCTGGAAGAAGGCCGCAAAATCCTGGTGTTTTCGCAATTTACCAGCATGCTGGAATTGATCGAGGACGAGCTCGACACGCGCGGCATTCCCTACGCCTTGCTGACCGGCGACACCAAGGACCGCGGCGCGCAAGTGGCGGCCTTCCAGCAGGGCGCGGTGCCGATTTTCCTGATCAGCCTGAAGGCCGGCGGCGTCGGCCTGAACCTGACGGCGGCCGACACCGTGATCCATTACGACCCGTGGTGGAATCCTGCCGCCGAAAACCAGGCCACCGACCGCGCCTGGCGCATCGGCCAGGACAAGCCGGTCTTTGTCTACAAGCTGATCGCCAAGGGCACGCTGGAAGAAAAGATCCAGGTTTTGCAGCAAAAGAAATCGGAACTGGCCCATTCGATCCTGGCCGAGGGCGAGTCGCACAAAATGGCCCTCACGCAGGAAGATCTGCAGCAAATTTTCGCGCCGCTGGCGGATTAGGACTCTCATCGGATGAATCCCTACCCCATGGGCGAATGGCATTTCCGCCAGATCGCCGAGCACAACGGCGAAGTCAACTGGATGCTCGATTGCGCCTCTGGCCAGTTGGTGTATATCAGCCCGGCGGCGCGGCAGCGCGGTTACGCGCGCGCCGGCCTGGAGCGGCTGGCGGCTGAACTGGCGGCGGCCCTGCCGCGCCGCTTGCAACTGCTGGCCGGCGGCGACGGCGCGCAGCGCCGCCAGGTGCGCGAATTCGAGCAGCCGCATGACGACGGCAGCCTGGTGCCGCTCGAAGTCGTTTCGACCGTGGTCGACGCCGAGGGCGGCCAGCCCGCCGTGCTGGTCGGCGTATTGCGCGACATGAGCGTCCGGCGTGAACAGCAGGCGGCGCAAAAAAAATTCGCCTCCATGGTCTCGCATGAATTCCGCACCCCGCTGTCGACCATCGACGGCGCCATCCAGCGCCTGGAAATGACGGCCGAGGCGGCCGGCGCCGACGAAGCCACCCGCAAGCGCTACCGCAAGATCCAGACCTCGGTCGACCGCATCCTGGCCATGCTCGACGAATACCTGTCCCCTGAACGCCTGGCCAGCATCGGCCGCGAACGCCAGGCCAACCAGGCGGACCCGCTGGCGCTGCTGGAAAGCGCGGCGGCCCAGGCCCGTTCTTCCAGCCGCAGCGTCACGGTGCAGGCTTGTGGTCTTCCAGCAATGCTACGCTGCGACCCGAATGGCATGCAATTGTGCCTGCGAGTATTGCTGGACAATGCAGTGAAATATACGCCGGCGGACACGGCGATTGAATTGGCCGGCGGCGTGGCGGCGGAAGGCGGGGTCGAGTTTTTGGTCAGCGACCGCGGTCCCGGCTTGCGCGACGATGAACTTCCCAAATTGTTCAACAAGTCTTTCCGCGGCCGCGACGCCGCAGCACAAGCCGTGCCCGGTTCGGGCCTCGGCCTGTATATGGCGCGGGCGGTGATCGATCAGCATGGCGGCAGCCTGTCGGCGGCGAACCGGGCCGGTGGCGGGGCTGTCTTCCGCATTTGGCTACCGTTACAGTTGGTTTCTGGGAAAAACCTTGCGTCTGGCGATTGCAACAGTGATAATCGCCCGAGGCAAGCCGAGGCAGACATCTCCCGTCGGTAGTGCCGATACGGCTCACTAAACCAGGAATGGCGCAGCAATGACGAAAATATTGATCGTCGAAGACAATCTGGACTATGCCGAAGACA
>DASYLQ010000363.1:0-18979 GCA_036009485.1 Janthinobacterium sp. | reverse complement strand
CGAACTGGCGCGCATCAGCTCGGGCCAGCTTGCCCAGGAGAAGCAAGCACGCAAATAACAGCGTAGGAAGAGTGCGGCGAAACCGTCAGCGCCGCAGCCTAACTGGCGCTTAGTTCCGCCACAAAATCATACATGTCGCCCCTGAAGTAGGAACGGCAAAATTCCACCGCGCGGCCGTCGCGCAAGAATCCCAGGCGCTCCACCGACAGTCCGGCGTCGCCTTCTCTGGCTTGCAGCAGCGCCGCCTGTTCGGCGTTCAGCAAGAGGGCGCTCAGCCTTTGCAGGGCGCGCACCGGGCGGTTGCCGGCTTGCTCGAGGGCGTCGTACATCGAGATCTCGACCGCTTCCAGCGAGGCCAGGCAAGAGGCCACGATGGTCGCGTATTCCAGGCACATCGGCACCTCGTCGGCATAGCGGATGCGGTTGAAGCGGTACACCGGCGCGCCGGGACTGAGCCGCAGGCGCAGCGCCTCTTCCGGCGTGACCGTGCCTTCCGAGCGTTTCAGCCAGACGCTGCGCGGCGTCCGTCCACGTGCGCGCATGTCTTCGGAAAACGAGGTCAGCTTGGCGAAATTCTTTTCAATGCGGGTATTGATGAAGTTGCCCGATCCCGGCCGCCGCACCAGCAAGCCTTCGGCCACCAGGCCGTCGATCGCCTTGCGCACCGTGATGCGCGATATCGACAGGTCGGCCGCCAACTGGCGCTCCGCCGGCAGCGCCTCGTCCGGTCCCAGCACGCGCTTGTCGATTGCTTCCCGCAAAGCGCGCTGCAATTGCTGATACAGGGGCAGGCTGCTGTTTTGGCCCATGCTGTGCATGATCTGAACCAGTGATGTCATACCGTCGTGATCTCCAGTGCGGCGTGTCGGTCCCGGCGTGGCCTGGGCGCGCTTGTATTTGTAATCGGTCGCAGGATAATACCAAAAAAGACCGGCATCCGGCTATTGGTCTTGCAATCTCGGTAATTCCCGCGTGGTATCCCCCTGCCTGGCTCTGGCTCCCCCAAAGTGGTCTGTGTTAGTTTAACAACATACAAAAAAAATATCTAAATTGGTAGTGATCTGGTATTGGATAGTAGTATATTGGAGTTGAATTGGTTTTATTAGTGTTGGTATCGAAGGATCTGCAGGAGGCTGCGCCAGCGGCGGAATGAGAACAGGATCTACGTTAAAAACGGAATGGGTTTCATCCAGAAGCCAAAATCAAGGGGGGAAGTACATGAAGCGCAATTTGACACCAGGTAAGGCCGTGCGCAGCACCTCGGCCTGTAACATGACGCCGATCGCCGCCGCGGTCGCGATGCTGATCGCCGGCGCCAGTTTCTCGGTCCACGCCCAGGAAGCGGCGCAGCAGGCGCCCGATGCCACCACCACCTCCGCCAAGCCGGCCAAGCCCGGGGAAGACCCGGCCGTGGTCACCGTCACCGGCGTGCGCGCCGCGCTGGCGCAATCGCTGGCGCAAAAACGCAATGCCGATTCGCATATCGAAGTGATCACGGCGGAAGACATCGGCAAGATGCCGGACAAGAACGTCGCCGACTCGCTCGAGCGCGTACCGGGCGTCAACGTCAGCAATGCCGGCGCCAGCGAAGGCGGCTTCGATGAAAACGACCGCGTCAGCATGCGCGGCACCAATCCCAACCTGACCCAGACCCTGATCAATGGCCACAACGTCGCTTCCGGCGACTGGTTCATCCTGAACCAGACCACGCAAGTCGGGCGCAGCGTCAGCTACACCCTGGTGCCGTCCGAAGTGGTCGGTTCCGTGGTCGTGCACAAGAGCTCGGAAGCCAGCCTGGTCGAAGGCGGCGTCGCCGGTTCGGTCGATATCGTGACCCGCCGCCCGCTCGATTTCAAGGATCCATTCTCGGCCGAAGCGTCGCTGGGCGCCGTGTATGCCGACTTGCCGAAGAAAACCGACCCGCAGTTCAGCGCGCTGCTGAACTGGCAAAACGAAGGCAAGACCTTCGGCGCCTTGCTGCAGGTATTCTCTGAAACCCGCCACCTGCGCCGCGACGGCCAGGAAGTGCTCAGTTATTCACAGATCAGCCCGACCAGCCCGATGGCCTTGGCCCACCCCGACCTGGCCAATGCCTACTATCCCGGCTTTATCGGCGCCTCGCTGTTCCAGCAAGAGCGCAAGCGCACGGGCGGTTTGCTCGACCTGGAATTGAAGCCGAGCCGCGACCTCGACCTCGACTTGAACGGTTTCAGCTCCAAGCTGAAAGCGGACAATACCAATGACAACTACCTGCTCAGCAGCGGCAGCGTGATCAATGGCGGCCAGGGCCAGATGCCGACCTCGTACACGGTGAAAACCACGAACGGCGTGAAAACCCTGACCAGCGCCGTGTTCGCGCCTGTGGCCGGCACCAACTACAACGAATACGACCAGATTTCCCGTCCGGGCGAAGAAGCCACCGCCAACTTCCTGTCGCTGGACGGCAAGCTGCGCGTCAACGACGACCTGACCCTGCGCAGTAAGATGGGCGTTTCGCGCGGCGTCGGCTCGACCCCGACCCAGGACGTGGTCGCCTGGAACGGCGCCACCGGCACCGGCGCATCGTACAAGCTGAACGGCGCCGGCACGGCCGCCGACTTCGGCTTCGGCGGCTTGAATTCCGGCGCCAGCCCAGGCACCACCAGCAACCCGGGCGAAAGCACGGCGAACACCGGCCTCGGCTGGATCTTCGGCGACCAGAACGTCAGCGTGGTCGATTCGGAAAAGTGGTTGCAGCTCGATGCAGACTATGCCGTCAGCGCCGGTCCGCTGAACCTGCTGAAATTCGGCGTGCGCGCCGCCAACCACGACCGCAGCTCGGAAGGCGTGATCGGCCAGGGCCCTAGTTGCTCGACGCAAACGGATAACAATGGCGGCCCTGGCCTGTCTTCGGCGTCCAACCTGCTGCCGTCGCAATACAGCTGCCTGAACGGCGCCACCTCGCCATTCAACCCGGCCAACTGGCCGGCGGCCGGCACCGCCTATCCATCCAATTTCGGCAGCGGCCTGGGCGGCGTCTTCCCGCGCACGCCGTTTGAATACACGGCGGCCCAGCTGGCTGCATTCGGCGCGCTGTACAGCAACCGCAATGCCGACGGCAGCCGCGAAGATTTCGGCAACGAATTCTCGCTGGCCGAAAAAACCCGCGCCGCCTATCTCCAGGGGAATATGGATGGCGAAGGCTGGAGCGGCAACATCGGCTTGCGCTGGGTCCAGACCAAGGAGCACAGCATCAGCAACGTCGGCTTGCCGGGCAATTACCCGCTGGGCGTGCCGGGCGTCGTGTACACCTCGGCATTCGGCATCTTCCAGCCGACCACCGTCGACCACACGTATAACGACTGGCTGCCGAGCGCCAACCTGCGCCTCGACTTGAGCAAAGACCTGGTGGCCCGCTTCGCCCTGTCGAAAACCATGACCCGTCCCGATTTTTCCTCCCTGGTCGGCACCTTCTCGCTGACGCCGCCGGCGGGGCCGGGCCAGGTCGGTTCCGGCAGCGGCGGCAACCCGGACCTGAAGCCGATCACCTCGAACAACCTGGACGTGTCGCTGGAATGGTATTTCGCGCCGCGTTCGCTGTTGTCGGGCAGCCTGTACTATATGGACTTGACCAACTACATCGGCGAGGGCACCACCGTCGGCACCTACCGCACCTTCACCACCGCACAGCCGAACGGTTTCGATGCGCAGTACCTGATCACCTCGCCGATCAACAGCAAGGCCAAGGTCAAGGGGATGGAACTGTCGTTTCAACGTCCGCTGTTCGGCAACTTCGGCATCGCCACCACCGGCACCTTCACCGATGCCAAGGACGACAGCGGCGCCAAGGTGCTGGGTTCGTCGAAGCGGACCTACAACGCCAGCGCGTATTATGAGAACGACAAATTCAATGCCCGCATCACCTGGGGCTATCGTTCGGAGTCCTATGTCGGCCTGGATCGCGGCACGGAGTTCAACCAGATGGGCGGCGCCGACGTCAATGCCTCGCTGGGCTACCAGATCACCAAGAAAATTTCCCTGGCCCTGGACATGCGCAACCTGAACAATCCCAAGCTGAAGTACTACGCGCTGAATGAAGACCAGCCGCGTTCGGTCTATGAAAACGGCCGCCAGTTCTTCCTGACCATGCGCATGAAGTACTAGGGGAACCTCGGCAAACCTACTGCGCAGCCCGCTCTCGCGTACCCGTTGCTCACTGTACTCACATACAGCTCCGCTACTCAACGCGATATCGGGCTTGCTCGCTACGGTTTTTCGAGGTCCCTTTAGGCCGCGGGCTGGCTGAATTTGTGATACAAGGTGACGGCGCGGCAGGCCGTCATTTTTCTTTTTTGAGTCGTCCATGGATCAAGAACAGCAAGCAATCCCCGAATGGCATGACGTCGATGCCGAAGTCTTCCAGCGCCAGATCGCGCCGTTGTACCGGCCCGCGGTCTTGCGCGGCGTCGTGCGCGACTGGCCGGCGGTGCGCCAGGCGCAGCGCTCGCCGCAGGCGGTGTGCGGCTACCTGAAGGCGCTCGACAGCGGCGCCCAGGTCAACGCCATCATGACGGCGCCGGCGGAGCAGGGCGTGGTCGGCTACAACGCGGATCTGAGCGGCTTCAGTTTCGTGCGCAACCGCTTGCCGCTGTCGGCCCTCATCGACCAGCTGCTGCGCTACCTGCCGGGCGGCAGGGCGGCGCCGGCGCTGGCGGCGCAAAGCGCGCTGATCGCCGAATGCCTGCCCGGTTTCCTCGCCGACAACCGCCTGCCGCTGCTGGATGCGGCGGTGCAGCCGCGCATCTGGCTGGGCAACCATGTCACGGTGCCGGCGCATTTCGACGAAGCCCTCAACCTGGCCTGCTGCGTCAGCGGGCGGCGCCGTTTTACCCTGTTCCCGCCCGAGCAAGTCGCTAACCTGTACATCGGCCCGCTCGACTACACGCCGGCCGGCGCGCCGGTCAGCCTGGCTTCGCGCGGCACGCCGGATTTCGGCAAGTATCCGCGCTTTCGCGACGCGCTGGCGGCGTCCATGGTCGCCGAGCTGGAACCGGGCGACGCCGTGTATATCCCGCCGCTGTGGTGGCATCAGGTCGAGTCCGTCGGCACCCTGAACATCCTGGTCAACTACTGGTGGGGCGGGGCGATCGGCGTCAACGACCGCAGCGCTTCGCCGACCAACGCCCTGATGCACTGCCTGCTGACCATGAGGGACCTGGAACCCGACTTGCTGACAGCATGGAAAGCCATCTTCGAGCATGTCGTCTTCGATGCCGACGCTGCCCGGCTGGACCATATCCCGCCGCAGCGGCGCGGCGCGCTGGGACGGCAAACGCCGCAAGAGATCCGCCTTCTGAAGGATGCGCTGATCGCGCAACTGCAAAAATAGCTCGGGCCAAAGGAAAACACGTGAAAACTTTTATCAGGGGCGCCGCGCTGGCCGCGGCTGTGCTGGCTGCACTGGCTGCGCTGCCGGCCAGGGCCGCGCCGGCGCATGAAATCGTGGCCTATTATGCGGGCTGGAAGTCGGCCGATTTCCCGGTCGCCGCGACGCTGGACCCGGCCCAGGTCAGCGTGGTGCTGTACGCCTTCCTGGATACCTGCCGCGGCGGCGTGCACGGCAATCCGCATCCCTCCGCCGGGGTGATGGCGCCTTGCCGCAATGCTGACGGTTCAGCGCGCGTTCCGCCCGACGGCGCACTGGTGCTGAACGACGTCGAGCGCGATGCGGCTAACCTGCGCGCGCTGGCGGCGCTGAAACGGCGCAAGCCGGCCTTGCGCATCCTGGCCTCGGTGGGCGGCTGGAACTGGTCCAACCAGTTTTCCAACATCGCCGCCTCGGCCGTGGAACGGGCCACCTTTGCCGCTTCCGCCGTGGCGCTGATGCGCCGCTACGGTTTGGACGGCCTCGACATCGACTGGGAATATCCGACCGCGGCCGGCGTGCCGTGCACGGCCGGCCATGTCTGCGAGCGGCCCGGCGACAAGCAAAACTATGTGCTGCTGGCGGGGATATTGCGGCGCGCCTTCGACGACGCCGGCCGCGCCGACGGCAAGCATTATGCGATCACCATCGCTTCCGGCGCCACCGACCAGTTCATCGGCGATCCGCAGGGCGACAGCGCCTGGCTGGTGCAACTCGCGGACAAGCTCGACTGGATCAACCTGATGGCCTACGACTACCACATGCCCTGGGAGCCGCGCAACGGCAACCACGCCGGCCTGTACGGCGACCCGGCCGATCCCGGCCAGGCCAAGGGTTATGACGACGCCGCCGCGGTGCGGCGCTACCTCGACGCCGGCGTGGCGCCGGACAAACTGGTATTGGGCATGCCGTTTTACGGCTATGGCTGGAAAGGCTGTGCGGCCGGTCCGGACGGCGGCGGCTTGTACCAGGCATGCGCCGGCGCCGCCGCCGGCGGCCTGGACGGCAGCGCTTCGTATCCTTTCTCCTGGCTGGTGCGGCAGGGCTATCTGCAAGCCGGCCCGGACGGCCGTTACGACCAGGCCGGGCGCGGCTACCGGCGCCGCTGGAACGCGCTGGCCAAAGCGCCGTCGCTATACGATCCGGCCGCGGGCATCTTCATCAGTTACGAAGACGAAGCCTCGCTGCGCGAAAAGGCGCGCTACCTGAAGGCGGCCGGCCTGCGCGGCGCGATGTTCTGGGAATTGAGCGGCGACAGCGGCCACATCCTCGGCCGCGTGCTGGCGACCGAGCTGGCGCCCTGAGTTCAGGCCCCTATTGTTTTTAAGAGCCTGTCCCGGCAGGGCTTTTAGTTGGCCGCTGCCGGCGCTGCCGCGCCCGCCGCCGGACGGTTCAGATAAAACGTCCAGTAGCGCGCCAGGTCGGTCTGCCCCTCGCTGCCGGTGACGTCGGCGAGCGCCTTCAGGGCCTCGTCCTTGCGGCCGGCCAGCACATACGCCACGGCCAGGTGCAGCTTGGCGTCTTCAGGACGCTTCAGGTTGCCCTTGGCGATACCTTTCTGCATCAGGTCGATGCCCTTGTCGAACTGGCCCATCGTGACATAGGCGAAACCCAGGTTGACCAGGCCGATGCCGTCCTTGGATTTGTTGGCGCCCGCTTCGCCGGAAGCGATGTTTTTCTGGTCGTCGGCGGCGCCCTTGTTGGCCTGGTCGCGGAATTTCTTGTGCTGCGCCGCGCCGGCGCCGGTGCCCAGCACGCCAGCGGCGTAACCGGCGTCCAGCACTTTTTTCGCTTCGGTCGGGAAGCCCGCCAGCAAGTCCAACTGGCCCATGTTGCTGTAGTCGTCGGCCGGCAGGGTTTTCACCGCGGCGAATTCAAGCCGGTAAAAATCCAGTTCCAGGCTTTGCGACACGCCCGGCTTGCCTTGCGTGCGGCTCAGCAAGTCGCTCCAGTAATCGTCGGAGGGGTAGAACTGCACCAGTTTTTCCAGCGCGATCAGGTAGGTCGGCTTGTCCTTGGTCTTGGCGCCTGTGTTCGCCAGCAATTGCAATTCTTCCAGCGACGGCGTCTTGCCGGCCGCTTCCTCGGCTTTGAGGTCGGAAAGCAATTCCGTCTTGGCCTTGTCCAGTTCGTTGCCGAAATAGTAGGAGCGGATGATCAGCGGGCGCACCTTGGCGGCGTCGCCGGTCTCGGTCTGGTAGCGGGTGAACCAGACGATGGCTTTTGGATAGTCTTTTTCATTGTAATAATAATTCGCCAGCGCCTGGATGAAATTGCCCTTGTCGGCGGCCGGCAGGAAGCCCGATTCGATCACCGATTCCAGCGCCTGCTTGGCGAGCGCCGTGTTGCTGGTGGCGGAAGCGAGCGAAATGCGCATGCGGTTCAGTACGAAATTTTCATACGGCGTCAGGTTCGGCATGGCGTTGGCCTGGTCGATGCGGCTCTGCACTTCCGTGAAATTCTTTGCCGCGATCATGCCCGAGATGGCGGGCGGGTCGATCAGCTTATAGATTTCTGGGCGCACCGTGTTGGCCGGCGCGGCGGCCGGCGCGGCCGGCGCCTGATCGGCGGCCTGGGCGGCGGGCGCCATGCCCAGCAGGGCGGGGGCGGCATTCAGGCCAAGGGCGGCCAGGAGCAGGCTGAGACGGGCGAGACGGAATTGGGACATGGACAATCCTTCAATCATTGACGAAAAGACGGGCCGGCATGGCGCGGCGACGTCGCAAGGGGCTTACAAGGGAACCTGAAAACCGTAGCGGGCTACGCTTGGGTTTTCTAATAAAAATGCCATTGTGCCACTCCTGGGCCTGACCGCAAAGGCCGGGCCGGGCGGGCAAAAACGCTTATTGTCACATAAACCGCCCGGCTGGCGCTTTCTGCCGTGCAACCGGCGTCCTGCGCCGCACCCGCGGCTGATTTGTAGCGGCTTTGTTGCATCGGCACGGCCAGCCAGGTTCAAGCCGCTGCGGCCGCGCGCGGCAGCGCCTTGCCGGCGGCGTCGAACAGCAGGCAGCGCTGGGCCGGCAAATGCAGCCTGGCGCGGCTGCCGGCCGGCAGCGCCGCCGCCTCGGCCGGCTGTTTGACGGCGATCATCCCGGGCGCCCCGGCCAGCGTGGCGTGGACGAGCGCCATGTCGCCCAGGTATTCGACATGGCCGATGGCGGCGTCGACCAGGTTGGCTTCGCTGTCGGCGCCGTCGCGCAAGCCGATATGCTCGGCGCGCACGCCCAGCGTCAGCCGGTCGCCGGGCCGCAGCGCACTGCCGTCGGCGGCGACGTCGAGCGCGGCGCCGCCCGGCAGGCGCACGCCGACCCGCTGCGCCGTCGCGGCGGCCACTTCGGCCGGGATGACATTCATTTTCGGCGAACCGAGGAAGCCGGCGACAAACAGGTTGCCCGGATGGTTATACAACTCGTGCGGCGTGCCGACCTGCTCGATGCGGCCGGCGTTGAAGACGACGATGCGTTGGCCCAGGGTCATCGCCTCGACCTGGTCGTGGGTCACGTAGATCATCGTGGTCTGCAATTCCCGGTGCAGGCGGCTGATCTCGACCCGCATCTGCACGCGCAGGCTGGCGTCCAGGTTGGAGAGCGGCTCGTCGAACAGGAACAGCTGCGGCTTGCGCACGATGGCGCGGCCGATGGCGACGCGCTGGCGCTGGCCGCCCGAGAGTTCCTTCGGCTTGCGCTTGAGCAGGGGGCCGATCTGCAGGATGTCGGCGGCGCGCCCGACCGCCGCCTCGACCTCGGCGCGGCCGGCGCCGGCCAGGCGCAGCGCGAAAGCCATGTTCTCGAACACTGTCATGTGCGGATACAGCGCATACGACTGGAATACCATCGCCAGCCCGCGCTGCGCCGGCGGGATGTCGTTGGCCAGGCGCGCGCCGATGTGCAGGGTGCCGCCGGAGATCTCTTCCAGGCCGGCGATCATGCGCAGCAAGGTCGACTTGCCGCAGCCGGAAGGCCCGACGAAGACGACGAACTCGCCGTCGCGGATATCCAGGTCGACGCCCTGGATCACCGCCGGCTGGCCGGCATAGCTCTTGACGATCCGGCTCAGGGTCAGGCTGGCCATGGCTTAACCCGCGCTGGCGGCAGGCGCCGCCTGGCCCTGTTTGCCGCCGTCGTCGCCATCGCCGCTGCCGCCGGCATCGGCGCGCACGCTCATCGGGATCAATTGCGACAGCAGCAGCACCGGCAGCGCGCAAGCCAGTACCCAGACGAAGAAATGCCGGTAGCCGAGGGCGGCCTGGATATCGCCGCTGACGGTCTTGAACAGCACGAAGCCGAGCTGCATGATGCCGGTGGCGAAGGCATAGTGGGCGGTCTGGTATTTGCCGGGCGCGACTACCTGCATCATGTACAGGATCAGGCCGACGAAGCCGAAGCCGTAGCCGAACATTTCCAGCCCGAGCGCGACGCCGATGACGTGGATGTCGCCCGGCAGCACGCTGCTGAGGAAGTAAAACACCAGGTTCGGCAGGTTCACCGCCAGGATCAGGAACAGGATGGCCCGCTTGAGCCCCAGCCAGGACGTGAAATAGCCGCCGGCGATGCTGCCGACGATGAAGGCGACCGTGCCGATGGTGCCGTAGACCAGGCCGACTTCGCCGGTCGACAGGCCCAGCCCGCCGAGGTTGCGCGCCTCGCGCAGGAACAGCGGGCCGATGGTCTGCACCTGCGCCTCGCCGGCGCGGAACAGGATGATGAAGACGATGGAGACCCAGATGCCGGGCTTCCTGAAAAAGGCGAGGATGACGTCGCCCAGGGTGCGGGCGATGCCGCCGAAGGAGCTGTCCGCGCCTTTCGGGTTCAGGCCGAGCGGCAGGGCCCAGCTGTTATACACGGCCAGCGCCACCAGCATGGCGCCGAGCAGGCAAAAGATGATGGTCCAGGCTTGCCGCACGCCGACGCGGGTCTCGAAATACCCGGCCAGCACCACCAGGCCGCCGATCGAGATGAAGCGGCCGGCGTTGTAGAAGGTGCCGGTCCAGCCGGCGTAGCTGGCCTGGCCCTTGGCCGACAGGCTGGCGATGTACAGGCCGTCGCAGACGATGTCGTGGGTGGCCGAGGCGATCGCCACCAGGGCCAGCATGGCGACGCAGGCGGCGCTCCAGGCCGGCATGTGCAGGGCCAGCGCGACCAGGCCGAGACAGGCCCCGCCCATCATCTGGAAAATCAGGACCATCAGCTTTTTGCTGCTGGCCAGTTCCAGGAAAGGGCTCCAGAGCGGCTTGAAGACCCAGGCCAGGCCGATCGGGCCGGTCCAGTGGGTGATTTGTTCATTCGCCACGCCCATGCTCTTGAACATCAGGCCGGCCACCAGCATCACCGCGTAGAACGGCAGGCCCTGGGCGAAATACAGGCTGGGCACCCAGGTCATCGGCGAGCGCTGGCTTGCTTGATCCATTTTCATTGCTGTCTCTTGGTGAGTGTCGTTGTTATGCTCTGCGGCCGGGGTCATTTGACCGCTCCATCCATGCCGCGCATGAAAAATCGTTGGGTGAACAGGAAGGCCGCGAGTATCGGCGCGATCGTCATCACGGTGCCGGCGGCGATGACCCGGGTGCTGCTGCCGAAGGTGCCGCTCAGGTAGCGCACGCCGACCGCCAGCGGGAATTCGTCCGGCTTGCTCATCACGATGGAGGGCCAGATGTATTCGTTCCACGACTCCACCGCGGTGAGGATGCCGACCGTCGCCAGCCAGGGGCCGATCAGCGGCAGCACGATCTTGCGGAAGATGGTCCATTCCCTGGCGCCGTCGACGCGGGCGGCGTCGACCAGGTCTTGCGGCACTTCGTCGAAGGCCTGTTTCAGCAGCAGGATGGAGACGGCGCTGACGACGTTCGGCAAGATCACGCCGGTATAGCTGTCGACCAGGCTGAGTTTCGTCACGGTGATGAAGTTGACCAGGAAGTTCACTTCCACCGGCAGCACCATGGTCGCCAGGATCACCCCGAACATCAGCTGGCGGCCGCGGAATTGCATGCGCGACAGCGGGTAGGCGGCCATGGAGCACAGCAGCAGTTTCCAGAACACGGTGCAGGCGGCGATCAGCAGCGAATTTTTATAAAAGGCCAGCAGGGGAATGGCGCGGAACACTTCGGCGAAGTTGTCCAGCGACGGCGCCCGCGGCCAGAAGCTGGGCGGGAACTGGAACAGATTTCCCTCGGTCGACACGGCCGTCACCAGGGTCCACCAGAACGGGAACACGCAGACGGCGGCGACCAGCAGCAGCACGGCGTAATGCAGGAGGATGCGCAGCGCCTGGCGCAGGCGGGGAAGTGTCATGGCGCGGCTCCTAGCGGTGTTTCGGTTTCAGGTAGCGCAGGCACAGCAAGGCGATGCCGATGCAGACCAGCGAGACGACGAAGCTGGCGGCCAGGCCGCGCGGCAGCTTCAGGTGCTTGAAGCCCTGGTCGTAGGCATAGTACAGCGCGGTGAAGGTCGAATTCAGCGGTCCGCCCTGGGTCAGCACGTCGACTTCCTGGTACGCCTTCAGCGCCGCCAGCACCGACATCATGGTGCAGACCATGATGGTCGGGTACAGCATCGGCACGGTGATCTTCCAGAAGCGCTGCCAGGCGTTGGCGCCGTCGAGGATGGCGGCTTCCTGCATCTCGGCCGGGATGCCCTGCAGGCCGGCCAGGTACATCACCATATACCAGCCCAGGCCGCGCCACAGCGAGACGAACATCACGGCGAACAGGGCGATGGCGTCGTCCGACAGCCAGCCCACCGGCGCGTTCACCAGGCGCAGGCGCAGCAGCACATAGTTCAGCGCGCCCTGGTCGTGGAACATGAAACCCCACATGATGCCGACCACCGACACCGTGGTCACCACCGGCACGTAATATGCGGCGCGGAACAGGCGCATGCCGGGCAGCCGGTTATTCACCAGCACCGCCAGCAGCATCGCACCGACCTGGGTGACGGGCACGATCAAGAGGAAGAGCAGGGAATTCTTCAGCCCCGTGACGAACATGTCGTTGTCGAAGATGGTGCGGAAGTTATCCAGGCCGACCCATTTGGCCGGCTTGATCAGGCTATAGTCGGTGAAGGCCAGCAGGGAGCCGTACAGCACCGGCCAAAAGGAAAACACGGCCAGCACGGCCAGCGCCGGCAGCATGAACAACCAGGCCTGGCCGCTTTTCGGCAGCCGTCTTGCGCGAGTTTTTGGGGCCGGGGCAGGGTGCTTCATTTTTTGGCCAGCTTCTTGTTCCAGATGATCACGGCTTCATCCAGCGCCTGCCGGACATCCTTCTTGCCGGTGACGCCGGCTTCCACCGCGTTCACCAGGCTGCGGCGCAATTCGTCGTAATCCTCGACGCCGGCGACGTACAGCGTATGCGAATGGTTCATCGAGGCGGCGCCGGCCGTCATGCCTTTTTGCGCCGGCGTGGCGTGGCCGGCCGGCGCCTGGAAATAGGCATCGTTGGCGGCCACGATGGTGGTCGGGAAGACATTGGCCAGCTTGGCGAAGGCCAGCTGGTTTTCCGCATTGGTCAGGTAGCGGGCGAATTTGCCGACCGCCGGCAGCAGCTTTGGATCGACCCCGCGCGGGACGCCGAAATGCACCATCCAGCCGCCGTCGGCGATGCCGGTCGGGCCCAGCGGCGCCGGGGCGATATCGGTGATGGCGTAGATATCCCTGGCGTCGGCCTGGATGCGGCCCAGCGCCGTCGGCGGCGCCAGCAGCATGCCCAGGCGGCCGCCTTTATAGGCGTCGATCACGGCCGGAAAATTATCCTCGGAAAACAGCTTGTCCCGGAACAGGCCGCCGTTTTTATAGCTGGCGGCGAGCTTGCGCACCAGCGCCACGTGGGCCGGCGAATTGAAGGCGGCCTTGCCGTCCTTGATCACGGCCAGGCCCTGTTGCAGGAACAGGCCGTCGATCTTGCCCAGCAGCGGAGCGAAGCCGGGCACGCCGGTGCGCGCATACATCTGGTCGGCGAAAGCCAGTTCCTCGTCGATGTTTTTCGGCCCGCGCGTCAGGCCGGCCTGCTTGAACAGCGTGGTGTTGTAGGCGATGATGGCGACATTGCTGTACAGCGGGAAGCCATACAGCCTGCCGTTGAAACTCAGATCCTCGATAGCCGCCCTGGTGTGGGTGGCGCGGGCCTCGCCCATCAGCGCATCGACCGGGACGATCAGGCCGTCGCGGGCGTATTCGTCGGCCCAGGGCACGTTCAGGTTGACCAGGGCCGGCGGCGTGCCGGCGACGATGCGGGTGATCAGTTTGGTCTGGATGATATCCCAGGGAAAATCCACCCACTCGATTTTCACGTTCGGATTTTGCGCTTCGTATTTTGTGACGAGGGCGTCGAAATACGGGATGAATTTCGGCTTCAGGCTGAAAGTCCAGAACTCGATTTTGTCGACGGCGAAGGCGGCCGGCGCGCTCAGCGCCAGCGCCAAAAAAACCGCCGTCAATCTGGTATTGATCATTTTCTTCCCGGTGCCGGAGGCTGCAAGAATGTTGGAACGCTCAATTCGTCCTGGTTACCTTGCTCAAATGCCGCGGCCGGTCCGGGTCCATGCCGCGCGCCGCCGACAGTTGCGCCGCCATCACATAAAACGCCTGCACCGCGACGATGGGATCCAGGTCCGGCGTCGCCGCCACGGGCAAGGTCAGGTCGCGCCCGGCGACGTCGTCCGGCGCCGCCAGCAGCACGCGGGCGCCGCGGCCGCGCATCTCGGAGGCCAGTTGCAGCAGGCCGGCCTGGGTCGGGCCGCGGGTGGCGAAAATCAGCAGCGGATAACCTTCCTCGATCAGCGCCATCGGGCCATGCTTGATCTCGGCGCCGCTGAAGGCCTCGGCTTGCAGCGCCGAGGTTTCCTTGAATTTCAGCGCCGCTTCCAGCGCGATCGGGAAGCTGATGCCGCGTCCGACCACCATGATGTTGCGCGCCGGCGCCAGCACGTCGATGGCGGCCGACCAGTCGCTTTGCGTCGCGGCGCGCAGCGCTTCCGGCAGCGCTTCCAGGGCGGCCAGCAGCTCGGGATCGTTTTGCCACTGCGCCACCAGGCGGGCGCCGGCGACCAGGCTGGCGATAAAGCTCTTGGTCGCGGCCACGCTTTGCTCCTTGCCGGCGTGCAGCGGCATGGCCCACTCGGCGGCGTGCGCCAGCGGCGAATCCATGTCGTTGACCAGGGCGATGGTGGTGGCGCCGCCGCCGCGGAAATACTTGATCGGCTCGACCACGTCCGGGCTCTGGCCCGATTGCGAGATGGCGATGGTCAACGTGTCGCGCGTCACCAGCGGCGATTTGTACAGCGTCACCAGCGACATCGGCAGCGAGGCGACGACGCGGCCCAGGCGCGCCATGATCAGGTAGGCGCAATAGTTGGAGGCGTGGTCCGAGCTGCCGCGCGCCACCGTGAGCGCGGTCTGGAACGAGGTGCTGCGCAATTTGCGGCCCAGTTCCGCATAGCGTTCGGTGTCGCTGGCCAGTTGCAGGGCGACGCAGTCGGCGGCCGATACGGCTTCCTGCAACATCATCGATGTCGCGGCGGGGATTACAAGCGGGCTTAGAGCTGAGGTCACAGCAATTCTCCTTCGATATAGACGGCTTTGAGTTTGAGGTCGCGGTCGAGCACCACGATGTCGGCATAGGCGCCGGGGGCGAGACGGCCGCGCTCCCGCATGCCGAGGTAGTCGGCGGCGTAGGTGGAGACGCGGGCGGAAGCGTCGGCCAGGTCGAGGCCGAGGCCGACCAGGTTGCGCAGGGCCTGGTCCAGGGTCAGCGTGCTGCCGGCCAGCGTGCCGTCGGGCAGGCGCACGCCGCCCAGGCATTTGTGGACCACGTGCCGGCCCAGCATGTATTCGCCGTCCGGCATGCCGGTGGCCGAGGTCGAATCGGTGACGCAGTACAGGTGCGGGATGGCGCGCAGCGCGGCCTTGATGGCGCCCGGGTGCACATGCAGCAGGTCGGGGATGATCTCGGCGTAGTCGGCGTGCGCCAGCGCGGCGCCGACCATGCCCGGCTCGCGGTGGTGCATGCCGCTCATGGCGTTGAACAGGTGGGTGAAGCCGCGCGCGCCCTGTTCCAGCGCGGCGACGCCGTCCTCGTAGGAACCGAGGGTATGGCCGATCTGCACGCGCATGCCGGCTTGCGCCAGTTCGCGCACCAGGTCGAGGTGGCCGGGGATTTCCGGCGCCACGGTGATGATCTTCAGCGGCGCGAAGCCGGCCAGGCGCTGCACCGCGGCCAGCGTGGCGGCGCGGGCGAAATTCGGCTGCGCCCCCAGCTTGCCGGAGTTGATGTAGGGGCCTTCCAGGTGGGCGCCGAGCACGCGCGCTTCGCCCGGACGGCGCTGCGCCACGGCGGCGCCGATCGCCTGCAGCGCGATGTCGATGTCTTCCGGCGGCGCCGTCATGGTGGTCGCCAGCAGGCTGGTGGTGCCGTGCTGCGCATGCTTGGCGGCGATGATGCGGACGGCGTCGCCGCCCTGCATGATGTCCTTGCCGGCGGCGCCGTGCACGTGCAGGTCGATGAAGCCGGGCAGGATGTAGTCGTCGCCGTTCAGCGCGGGATCGGCGCCGGCGCCGCTGACGGCGGCGATGCGTTCGCCGAAAGCGATGTCGCCGCGGATCCAGCCGCCCGGGGTGAGGATATTGCCTGGTACTTTACTTTGCATAACATCGCTCATCTGCGCGACTCCGCTACGAATTCATAATAATCACTGCGGCAATACGAGTGGGTCAGTTCCACCGCTGCGCCGTTGTCGAGATAACTGACGCGGGTAATGTGCAGCATCGCCGCTCCCGCTGGAATGTCGGCCAGCCTGGCCTGTTCGGCGCTGGCGTTGACGGCGCGTATGTGTTGCAGCGCGCGCATCGGTATGTTGCCGCAGGATTCCAGATAGCCGTACAGGGAATCGGTGACGCGCTGCGGGTCCGGCATGTACAACGCCGGGATGGTGGTGGTTTCGATCGCCATGACGACGTCGTCGGCGGTGCGCAGGCGCTTCAGGCGCGCCACCGGCATGTTCGGCGACAGGCCCAGCGACAGCAGTTCCAGCGGCGCGGCGGCGCCGATGTCGCGCTGCAGCCAGCGCGAGCCGGCCGTAAAGCCGCGCTGGTGCAGCTCTTCCGAAAAACTGGTCAGGCGCGACAGCGGCTGTTCCAGCTTCGGCGTGATGTAGGTGCCGGAACCGCGCTTGCGCGTCAGCATGCCGCGCTCGCACAGCATGTCGATCGCCTTGCGCGCCGTGACGCGCGAAATGTCCAGCAATTCCGACAGCACGCGCTCGGAGGGCAGCGCCTGGTTGGCGCGCCACTCGCCGCCGGCGATGCCGTCGGAGAGCTGGTTCGCCAACTGCATGTAGAGCGGCGTGTCGGCACTGTTGTCGGGTTTGAAGTTGGCCAGTTTGGCTAGCATGGTGCATGCTCCTTCAGGTGATTGCGGATCAGGCGCAGCGCGCCGGCGGCGGAATCGCCGTGCGCCGGCACCACGCGTTGCAGCAGTTGCGCCGGCATATACGGACGCAGCGGTTCGGCCAGGCCGCCGCACAGGGCCACCGGCAAGGTGCCGGAAGGGTCCAGCGCATGGGCGATCAGGGCCGCCTGGCGCCCGGCTTCGTCGAGAATGGCGCGCGCCGGCGCCTGCGTCGGCCCATATTCCAGCACCAGCCGCGCCAGCTGGGCATAGGCGGTCTGGTTGGCGGCGGCAAGCCAGTCCTGGATGGCGTCGCGCCGGCCGCCGCAGGCCGCGATGACGGCGGCGGCGAAGGGGTTGGCCTCGGCGCGGCCGTCGATCACGTGCTGGATATGGCCGATGGCGCGCAAGCCTATCCAGGCGCCGCTGGCTTCGTCGCCGGCCGGGAAGCCCCAGCCGCTGACTTCATGCCGGCCGCCGTCGGCGTACAGCGCTTCGCCGACGCTGCCGGTGCCGAGGGCGACGATGGTGCCCGGTTGGCCCTGGTGGGCGCCGAGCAGGGTGGTCAGGCCGTCGGTGCCCAGCGCCACGGCGGCATAGCCGGGATTGTTGTCGGTGAAGCTGGCCGCCCATTGCCGGTTGTGGACGCCGGCCAGGCCGAGCCCGATCGCCATGGCGCCCAGGGGCGGCTGGGGCAGGGCGGCGGCGCCGAAGGCCTGGGCCAGCGCGGTGGCTACGGCTTTCCAGGCGCTCTCGATGCCGTGCATCAGGCCGGATGGGCCGCCCTGGCCCTGGGCCAGTTCAGTGCCGTCGGCGCGCGCCAGGCGTACCCTGGTTCCGCTTCCGCCTCCATCGACACCGATTAAATATTCGATCATGTTTCGTTTGATTCCGCTGACGGTTGATGCTCAGCTCCGGGATGCGCCGCAGCGCGCACTACCAGGGCAGCTGAGGCACTATATGGTTGCCAAACCAGCTTGTCAACAGGTATTTAAGTGGTATTGTACATTATGCCGTGGCGCTTCTTTCATTTGTCGGATTAAAACGTATAAGTCTATGTTTTAATTGATAAAATTTGCTATCTTAAATGGTATTGAAATTGGACTTGTTCAATGCCAGTTTTGCAGGCCGCGGGCGCGCCGTCCTTGCCCGCGCCGGCCATCGGGAGTACAGTCCCGCGTTTATAGGGGTGGCAACTGGATATGAATGACAAGCTTGCAAATGCATATTGGGATGATTGGCAACGTGAGGCGCTGGCTGCCGGCGTGAGGGCGCCGCTGGCCAAGCTGGGGATGGAAGTGCTGCGGTCCAACCGCAAGAACCGCTGGCCGAAGGAATTCCTGGGCCGCGAAGAAGACGGCCCGCTGATGCTGGCCATGTGCCTGGAAGAGCCGGAAGAGACCGAGTTCGTCTTTATCGAGAACCTGTATCCCTACGATACGGCGATGATAGAAAAGGCGCGCAAGCGTTTGGGTTTGTAGGCTCTTAGAGGCTATTCCGGTAGGGAGGCGGCAGCGGATGGCGATGCCCGGCGAGTGCGGACCAGGCGGGAGGAGAACGCATGGCTAGCCATCATGGCTGGCCATGCTACGACGAGCAACGCCGTCCCCGCTCGCCAGGCGCGCCAGCAGCGACGCATTACCTACTGGAATAGACTCTTAGCCTTGGCTGGCCTTTATCTCGGCCGCCAGCTCGTGGGGCGGCAAACTCAGCTCGGAAGACAGCAACGGCGAGGCGGTAAAGGAGGTGGTGTTGTGGCAGGTCCGGGAAGATGCCTGTGAGAGAAGCTGCTTGCAATCCTTCGCATTACATCCTCCCTCAGTTATCGGCCTTCATTATCTGCTTGCTCCTACAAGGCGCGCCTGGATCCGGTTCAGCTCAGGCGCTGAACTTTTCTTCCTGCGCTTGCCGGCGGCGCGAACGCAGGCTGAGCAGGCCTAAGCCTATCAGTAACATGGTATAGATGCCGGGTTGCGAAATCGCCGCCGTTTCAAATTCCGGCAAACTCATCGGCGTGCTGCTGTGCAAGGCGGCTTCGGCCTGCGCATCAGCCTGGGCTTGCGGCGCAGGAAAGGCGGTGGATGCCAGGGCGTTCATCGATGGCACGAAACTGGCGGGAACGGAGGCGAGCAAGCTGCCGCCCAGCAGCGGCGAGCTTTGCAGCAGGGAATTTTGATACGACATGGCTTGTTGCC
>DASYLQ010000362.1:0-6374 GCA_036009485.1 Janthinobacterium sp. | reverse complement strand
GATATGTTTGCTGCGTTCAGCACCGTTATCAAGGACGGCAGGAAGGCAGAAATTGGAGAGTTGAAACGGCTGGTTCCGCTGATGATGATCGGCAGTCTGATCGGCGCCGGCATTCTTTTAAAGACAAGGCCGGAGGCATTGTTGCTGGCCTTGGGGATGTTCGTGGTTGTTTATTCTCTTTACTCACTGAGCGGGCTGCGCCCTCAACATCAGTTCAGCCCGCGCGCGTCTGTTCCCTTTGGCCTGATAGGCGGCGTTTTCAGTGCGCTGTTCGGCAGCGGCGGCTTTATTTATGCAATTTATTTGTCCGGCCGGATTGAAAAAAAAGACAGCCTCCGCATTACCCAGACTACCTTGATCGGCTTGAGCACGATGACCAGGGTCATTTTATTCGCATTGGCCGGCGTTTATAGGGATTATTCCATTATCTTGTTGGCCGCGATGCTGGCTCCAGCCATGCTCCTCGGGGTTTTTGCCGGCCGCCATATTACCTTGCGCCTGACGCGAGAGCACTTTATGAAGCTGATTAATATAGTTGTTTTATTTTCCGGAATTTTCCTGCTTTGCCGTTATTTTAGCCATTAATTATTAAAGGAGGTATGGAGGCCGCCATTGAAGCCATCGACGATCCTGCTGTTGCGCACATTCTCGGCGGAGGCCAGCCTTGGTGCCCCTTGGCTGACGATGGGCTGCGCCGTTTTATCTGGCTCGTCGACGTGCTGTACGACCGCCGCCTATGCCTGATGCTGACCTCGGAACAAGCGATCGAATCGCACCTCTTCGCCTTTGAAAACACAGCCACTATGCCTGTAGTTCGAATTGCGCGAGGGCGGGCGCATCGTCACCATCGGCATCGCCGCGCCGCCGTCCTTCGGCATCCGCGTGCTGGTCGCTGCTGCCGGAACTCAGCACCAGCAACCCGGGCATCTTCATGTACTTGTACTCTCCGCAGCGGGCGCTTACTCCGGCTATTCGCCCAGCACCGTCGACAGATACTCGACGATTTTCTTGCCGCGTTCCGTGTCCGGGCTTTCACCCATCATCTTTTGGTAGATCTTGCGCGCCGTCTTTTCCGAGAAGGTTTGCGTGACGATCACGTTCGGCGTATGGCATTGCGAGCAGGTCTGCTTGACCAGCATCGCATTCGGGCCGGGCGGGAAGGGCGACGGATCGCCGGCCTGGTCGGCCGCGGGCGCCTGTTCCGCGCTGAACACCGCCGGGCCGGCCAGGCCGGCGGCGACGGCCAGCGCCAGGGCGGCGGCGTATTTGAACTTCGAAGAATGTTTTGCCATTTGTTACTCCATGTTTAAGCGGAAGTTTTCCCACATATAGTCGGCCCAGTACTCGTTCATGAACAGAAAAAGTTCGTGGGCCAGGTTGATGATTTTCCGCGTGCCGTATTCATAATCCTTATCGTCGGCCTGCGCGCCGGCCAGCGTCAGCTCCAGCGACACCAGGCCGTCGCGCATGCGCGCCGCCGCCGTCGCCAGTGCCGGATCGACGCGGCGGTGCTCCGGCACGTCGGCCTCGGCGCGGCCTTTCAGGAAGGCCTTGATCTCCTTGTGCATCATCGAATCGCGCTCGACGCCGGGGAACAGGTCGATCAAGACCAGGCGCCGGTGCTTCAAGTCGCAGGTCAGCGTGAACGGCTGGCCGTACAGCCAGCCGAAGTGGTACTCGGCGCCGCCATTCCTGCGCCGCTCCATGCGGTAGTCCTGGAACACGCCGCGCCCGGCGTAGTGGTGCAATACCACGCCGACCGCTGCCAGGCCATCCGCAACGGAAGTTTGCTGTTCCATGCGCTCGCCTTAGTGGTAATACGAGGTGACGCCCGGCTCGACCTTGCCGAGGAAACCAGGAGGGAATTTCTCGCGCTGCCAGTATTCCTTCTTGCCCTGGACGTTGATCAGGGTCGGCATGCCGGTGTCGACCGCGGTCTTCCAGGCTTTTTTCAGCGCCGGCGTAAACTCTTCCGGCTTGTTGACATAGATGCCGTGGGCGCCCAGGGCCTCGGCCATTTTGTCGTAGCGGATGTTTTCCTGGAACAGGTGCATCGGCAGCACGCGCGGTTCGTCGTCCTGCAGGTACCAGGTGCCCCAGGCGTTGTTGTTGTAGACGATGATGATGGCCGGGATGCGCAGCTTGGCCAGGGTTTCCATCTCCATGCCCGAGTAGCCGAAGGCGGCGTCGCCCATGATGGTGATGGTCGGGTGGCCCTTGTAGGCGGCCTGCGCGCCCAGGCCTTCCTTGACGGCGACGCCGGAGCCGACGGCATAGCCGACATCGGCGCCGACGGTGCCGAACTGGTACTGGCCGTTCATGATCTGCGCCGGACGATAGGCGCGCAGCCAGCGCCGGGTGTAGCGGGCGATGCCGAAGCCGCCCGAGCCGACCAGGGTCTGCTCTTTCGGGATATTCCCGTGGTACAGGAAGTCGGCCAGTTCCTTGGCGATGACGGCCGGATGCACGGCATCCTTGTAGCCCAGCACCTGTTTGTACATGGCCTCGTTTTCATCTTCGAACTTCTTGCGCGCGGCGGCGATCTCGGCGATCCAGTCGTCGTGGCGCATCGCCGGGGCGTCGCGGAACAGCACTTCGAGCGCGGCTTTTTCATCGCTGACGATGCCGACCTCGATCGGCAGGTTGCGGCCGATGTCTTCCGCGGCCGGGTCGATGCGGATGTAGTGGGCATCGGGGCCGAAGGCGTATTCGCCGATATTCGGCATGCAGTACTGGCCGACCAGCAACACCACGTCGGCGCTGGCCAGCGCGGCCGGGGCGCAGGTGGCCGACAGCGCATGGTCGTCGGGGAACTGGCCGCGCATCGGGCCCGATTCGACCACCGGAATCTGGGTCTTTTCGGCGAACTGGCGCAGTGCATCCCAGGCCTTGCTGTAAAACACGCCGGTGCTGGAAACAATGATGGGGCGCTTGGCTTGCTGCAGCAGGGCGATGGCCTTGGCGATGTGGGCCGGCGACGGGTTCGGCTTGGCGTCGGTGCGGTACAGGCTCTTGTCGAAGTTGTAGACGATGTCGCCAGGCTTGCTCAGCTTGCCGTCGCCGGCTTCGGCCGTGAAGTCCAGGTGGACCGGGCTGGGCACGCCGGTTTTCAGCTGGCGGAAGGCGTAGGCGGCGTATTCATGGTTGCGGTGCGGGTTGACCAGGCGCTTTTGCCATTTGACCAGGCTGGCGGTGACGCTTTGCTGTTCCATCAGCTGGATCGCCGCTTCGGTGTCTTCTTCGCGCACGCTCTTGTTACTCGATAGAAAAAGAATCGGCGTGCGCGCGGCCTTGGCGTTGGCCAGGCCGGAAATCAGGTTGGTGAAGCCCGGGCCTTCGGTGCCGGAGGTGGCCGAGACTTCGCCGGTGACGCGGGTGAAGGCGTCGGCGGCGTGGGCCATCGAGCGCTCGTCGCGGCCGGTGTAGACCGGGATGCCGGTGTTCGCCATGGCGTGGGTGACGGTGTAGTTGCCGGGGCAGCAGAACAGCGCGGCCAGGCCCTCGGCCTTGCACGCCTTGGCGAACAGGGTGGCGCCGTTCATCGGCAGCTTCGGTTCCTCGGCCGGGGTTTTGGCGGCGATATCGAATGCGGCGGGACGCGTCAGGGGCTTGTCGGCGGCGTCTTTGGTGGCGGCGGCAGCGGCTTGCGACAGCGCGCCGGCGCTGGCGGCGCCGGTGGCGGCCAGCAAGCCGGACGCCTTCAGGAAACTGCGGCGCGATTGCAGGTTCTCCGGTTTCGGTTCCAAACCATCGGCGCGCATCGGCTTGTCGAAGCCGTTCTGGTTGTCGTTATCGTTCATCGGTCTTTATCTCTCGTTCAGTTTTATCGTCAGGACATCTGCCGTCATGTTTTTAGCTTGTGTCGCCTGTGCCGCCATGGGGTAAGGCAGGCAATGCCGACCGGATAGAGGCGCAGCAGTTTTTCAATGCATTGCTTTTATGAATGTTGCATGCAGGACAGGGATTGCTGAAGTTTATCAGCTATTGATAGTCGATGTTTCTTGGCGTTGTGCAATGGCCTCATTTGGCCTCATTTCGTGTTTGCCGGGCGGCAATCCGGCCTGGGCAGTATGGTGGGTTTAAAAAGAGAGGTAAAGAGTGCTAGTATCTTTTCAGAACGCATTTTTCCTACGTTATGGATACCTTATTTCTTGAAACATTGATTGCCGTGATCGACAGCGGCACCCTGGTCGACGCGGCGCGCAAGATGAATGTCACCCCCGGCGCCGTGGCGCAGCGCCTGCGCGCGCTGGAGGGCGAACTGGGCACGCGGCTGGTGATGCGCGCCGGCCGCGCGGTGCGGCCGACCGACGCCGGCGCGCGCCTGGCCTTGCGCGCCCGCAGCGTGCTGCGCGACGTCAGCGACTTGCGTTTTATAGTGGCCAATGAAACATTGTCGGGCGAGTTGCGCCTGGGCGCCATCGCCACCGCGCTGACCGGGATGATACCGTCCATTCTCGGGCGCCTGGCCGGATCGCATCCGCAGGTCGATGTCTTCCTGGAGCCGGGCACGTCGGAGAATCTGTACCGGCGCGTGCAAAAGGGCGAGCTGGACGCCGCCATCGTCGTGCAGCCGCGCTTCGCGATCCAGAAGACGCTGGATTGGGTCGGCTTGCGCAAAGAGCCGCTGATCGTCATCGCTTCCAGCAAGCTGGCCGGGGACGATACGCATGAATTGCTGATGAACCATCCCTTCATCCGCTACGACCGCAACCAGTGGGGCGGCTATTTCGCCGACCGTTACCTGCAGCATGCCGGCCTGGCGCCGAAGGTCCGCTTCGAGCTCGATGCGCTGGACGCGATCGCCGTGATGGTCGACCAGGGCCTGGGCGTGTCGCTGGTGCCGGACTGGGCGCCGCCGTGGCCGCAGGGCCTGTCGCTGAAGAAGCTGGCCCTGCCGCTGCCGTATCACCACCGCGAAGTCGGCGTCATCTGGAACAAGGGGTCCTCGCACATCTTCCTGATCAAGGCTTTCCTGGAAGAGGCGGCAAAGGCAGGAAAATAACCTGGTTTGTAATGCCATTACCGCTTGCCGCTGCCCTTTGCGCTTTGGCCGCGATGTAGTATGATTTCGGCGGGGGAATCGCCAAGCTGGTTAAGGCACCGGATTCTGATTCCGGCACGCGAAGGTTCGAATCCTTCTTCCCCTGCCAATTCCGCTCCGTGCATTACTGTTATTCCTCTGTTATTCCTCTGTTATTCCTGCTTCGGGCCATCTGCGTCCATGTCCTGCAAAAAATCCGGATTGATGTAAAACTAGCCAGCCCGGCGCGTATTTAAATCGCCCGCGCCGTGCCGTTTTTCAACCGAACCATAAAGGATATTTGCATGGAATTTCGTCAACTCGGCCGTTCCGGCCTCAAGGTTCCCGTGCTCAGTTTCGGCACCGGCACATTCGGTGGTTCCAACGAATTCTTTCAGCGCTGGGGACAGACCCAGGCCGATGAGGCGACGCGCATGGTCGACCTCTGCCTGGAGCGCGGCATCAACCTGTTCGATACGGCGGACGTGTATTCGGCCGGCGCTTCGGAAGAAATCCTCGGCCAGGCGATCAAGGGCCGGCGCGACAAGGTCTTGATCTCGACCAAGGCGACGTTTGCCATGGGCGATGGGCCGAACGACAAGGGCTCCTCGCGCCATCACCTGGTGCGCGCCTGCGAAGCCAGCCTGAAGCGCCTGGGCACCGACCATATCGACCTGTATTTCATGCACGGCTTCGACGCCCTGACGCCGGTCGACGAAACCCTGCGCGCACTCGACGACTTGATCACCAGCGGCAAGATCGGCTATATCGGCGCCTCGAATTTCTCCGGCTGGCACCTGATGAAATCGCTAGCCACCTCGGAAAAATACGGCCTCGCCCGCTACGTCGTCTACCAGGGTTATTACTCGCTGATCGGGCGCGACTATGAATGGGAATTGATGCCGCTGGGTCTGGACCAGGGCGTCGGGACGATGGTCTGGAGCCCGCTCGGCTGGGGCCGGTTGACCGGCAAGATCCGCCGCGGCCAGGCGCCGGACGGCGGCCGCATCGCCGCCGGCGGCGCCGTCGGCGGGCCGGCCGTGGACGACGAGTTGCTGTATAAAGTCGTCGACGCCCTCGACGTGGTGGCGCAGAACCGCGGCAAGAGCGTGCCGCAGGTGGCCCTGAACTGGCTGTTGCAGCGCCCGACCGTGGTGAACCTGGTGATCGGCGCGCGCAACGAAGAGCAGTTGACGCAAAACCTGGGCGCGCTGGGCTGGACCCTGACCGCCGATGAAATCGCCTACCTGGACGAAGCCAGCCGCCGGCCGCCGGTGTATCCGTACTGGCACCAGACCGACTTCGACGAGCGCAATCCGAAACCGACCAAGTGGTGAGTGCTGCACTTGCA
>DASYLQ010000361.1:0-2767 GCA_036009485.1 Janthinobacterium sp. | reverse complement strand
TGCGAGGGCGCCCACCTGGTCAACACCGACGTCTGGACCAGCATGGGTTACGAGGCCGAGAACGCGGCCCGCATCAAGGCCTTCGACGGCTGGATCGTCGACGCCGCCAAGATGGCGCGCGCCGCCCCCGACGCGCTGTTCATGCACTGCCTGCCGGCCCACCGCGGCGAGGAAGTCGCGGCCGAGGTGATCGACGGCCCGCAATCGGCGGTCTGGGAAGAAGCCGAAAACCGCCTGCACGTGCAAAAGGCGCTGATCGAATACCTGCTGCTGGGCCGCCTGGACCAGGACGCCGCCAACTGAATCCCCCCGCATTAACGAAACGAAGAATGGAATGAAAATGAGCGACATTAAAAAAGTGGTCCTGGCCTACTCCGGCGGACTGGATACCTCGGTCATCCTGAAGTGGTTGCAGGATAATTACCAGTGCGAGATCGTCACCTTCACGGCCGACCTGGGCCAGGGCGAGGAACTGGAACCGGCGCGCGCCAAGGCGATCAAGTTCGGCATCAAGCCCGAAAACATCTACATCGACGACGTGCGCGAAGAATTCGTGCGCGACTTCGTCTTCCCGATGTTCCGCGCCAATACCGTCTACGAAGGCGAATACCTGCTGGGCACCTCGATCGCCCGTCCGCTGATCGCCAAGCGCCTGATCGAGATCGCCAACCTGACCGGCGCCGACGCCATTTCGCACGGCGCCACCGGCAAGGGCAACGACCAGGTGCGCTTCGAGCTGGGCGCCTACGCGCTGAAGCCGGGCGTGAAAGTCATCGCCCCATGGCGCGAATGGGATTTGCTGTCGCGCGAAAAACTGCTGAAGTACGCCGAAGACGCCGGCATCGACATCGACATGAAGCACAAGAACGGCGGCGCGCCGTATTCGATGGACGCCAACCTGCTGCACATCAGCTTCGAAGGCCGCCACCTGGAAAATCCGAGCGCCGAGGCCGAGGAATCGATGTGGCGCTGGACCGTCAGCCCGGAAGCGGCGCCCGACCAGCCTGAATACCTCGACGTCGAATTCGAACAAGGCGATATCGTCGCGCTGAACGGCGTGCGCATGTCGCCGGCGACCGTGCTGACGGAACTCAACCGCCTCGGCGGCAAGCACGGCATCGGCCGCCTCGACCTGGTGGAAAACCGCTATGTCGGCATGAAGTCGCGCGGCTGCTACGAAACCCCGGGCGGCACCATCATGCTGCGCGCCCACCGCGCCATCGAATCGATCACGCTGGACCGCGAAGTGGCGCACCTGAAGGATGATCTGATGCCGCGCTATGCCTCGATGATCTACAACGGCTACTGGTGGGCGCCGGAGCGCCTGGCGCTGCAGACGCTGATCGACCACACGCAGCAAAGCGTGAACGGCTGGGTGCGCATCAAGCTGTACAAGGGCAATGTCATCGTCGTCTCGCGCGATTCGAAGACCGACTCCCTGTTCGATATGAACATCGCCACCTTCGACGAAGACGGCGGCGCCTACAACCAGGCCGACGCCGGCGGCTTCATCAAGCTGAACGCGCTGCGCATGCGCATCGCCGCCATCGCCAGAGAGAAACAAGGCAAATAAGGGGGGGATCTCGACCAACCTTCAGCGGCTGCAGCGGCAGCCGCATTCAGCATCCGGGCCGCCCTGTTCGCGGCCCTTTCTGTTTTTTGGGGACGGCGCGCCACACCGGCCGCGTACGGGTGTCGCGCCGGACCCGGCAAAATGATACATTGCACATGATGCCCGAACTCAATGCTTGGCGGCATGCCCAGCACGTTCCGATCCGGAGAAAAAATGTTTAAAGACTTGAGCATCAAAAATAAACTCTATCTTGGCTTCGCTTCGATCGTCGCCATTATTTTGATCCTGCTCGCCCTCGCTTATAACAATTTCACCCGGCTGTCCGACGCCAACAGCTGGGACAAGCATACGATGCAGGTTCTGTTGCAGGCAGACAAGATCTCGAACGCCATCCTGGATGTCCAGGTCCAGGCGCGCGGCTTTTACCTGACCGGCGGCGAGGGACTGCAATCGGTGGAAAAGAACGATCTCAACATCCTGAACAGCGAAATCCGCAAGATGCTCACGCTGACGGTCGATAATCCGCTGCAGCAGGAACGCCTGAAAAAACTCGATGCGGTCGCCATTTCCTGGTTCAACGATACGCTGACGCCGCTGATCGCCCAGCGTCGCAAGCTCGGCAACACGCCGGGCGCGGCCGACATCATGGGCCATTCGGGACAGCTGGCGATCGGCAACCCGATCGTCGCCTCGATGCAAAAACTGATAGAAGACGCCAAGGCGGAAGAAAACCAGCTGCTGCTGGAACGCACCCGCACCTCGTCCGATCTGCAGCACAATATGCTGACGGTGCTGTCGGTCGGCGGGCTGGCCTGCATCGTGCTGGCGCTGGTCGTTTCCTACTGGCTGGGCAAGGCCCTGCTGGCGCCGCTGAACAACCTGACCCATGCCGTCAACCGCATCGCCGGCGGCGAACAGGCGGCCCGCGCCGACATCCTGGGCAAGGATGAACTGGGCCAGGTCACGGTCGAGTTCAATCGCATGGCGCAAGCCATCCAGGACAACCAGGCCAACGAACTGGCCGCCACCAATCTGTTGAAGGCCAAGGTCGATGCGCTGCTGGACGTGGTGTCGAAGGCGGCCTCGGGCGACCTCACCGGCAAGGTGACGATCGGCGGCGGCGACGCCATCGGCCAGCTCGGCAACGGCCTGGCGAAGATGTTCGACAACCTGCGCGCGCTGCTCAACAATGTG
>DASYLQ010000360.1:0-11380 GCA_036009485.1 Janthinobacterium sp. | reverse complement strand
TGTACCAGGCGCAGGCGCGCAACGTCGACACCGACCCGGACGACAGTCCCGGCGACACGGAATAAAGGTTCATATGACGAGCACGAATTTTGAATTGAGCCGGAATGCTTTCGGCAAACTGACGCTGACGAATGGCGCCGGCGCCACCTTTGCCGAGGTGGCGCCGGTGCGCGCCTTCCCGGTGCAGGCGCCGCAGGACGGCATCGCCCTGGTCAGCCCGGACGGCAAGGAAGTGGCGTGGATAGACCGCCTGGAAGACTTGCCGGCGCCGCAGCGCGCGCTGGTGGCGGAAGAACTGGGCGCGCGCGAATTCATGCCGGAGATCAGCCGCATCGACGCGGTCAGCAGCTACGCCACGCCGAGCACCTGGACGGTGGCGACCGACCGCGGCGAGACGGAACTGGTGTTGCGCGGCGAAGAGGACATCCGCCGCATCGGCAGCGACAGCCTGCTGATCTCGGATACCCACGGTATTCATTTCCTGATCCGCAATACGCAGGAACTGGATAGGCACAGCAGGAAGATACTCGACCGCTTTCTCTGATTTTTGCCGGCATGGCCAGGCCGGGCCACGGGGCGGATGGCGCATCCATCCCATGGCCTGGCCTTGCCTTGCCCTTAAAACTTCATCGACACGCGCGTGCCGAAGGTGCGCGGATTGTTGTAATACGCGGCCCAGATCTGCTGGTTCGGCTGGCATGGCGCGCCGACCTGGGTGCATATCTCCACCGCGTCGTACTTGACCGCCTTGTCGGTGGCGTTGTTGACGAAGGCTTCCACCGTGTAACCTTTGTTCAGCGGTTCATAGCGCAGGCTGACATCCATCGTCGTATAGGCGGACTGCTGCTTGACGCCGGGATGGCCGGGCACGTCCTGGTCGAAGGCGCCGCTGCCGACGAAGGACTGGGTCTCGTGGTGGGCCGAGATGCGCGGCGTCAGCATGCCGCGGCCGACGACGAAGTCATGCTCGTATTCCAGCGTGGCGGCGAAGGTCGGCGCGTGTTTCAGGCGGCTGCCGCCGACGTCGACGGTGGGCGCCGTGGTGCCGCACACCTGCCCGTTGGCGCGCGCCGCGTCGACGTCGCAGGACAGGAAGCTGTCGTACACGGCGTGCAGCAAGGTGGCGTTGCCGGTAAAGCGGTCGGCCGCCGTCGGCCGCCAGGCCCACTCGGCCTCCACGCCCTTCACCGTGGCGCCGGCCGCGTTGAAGTTTTGCAGCGTGTTGTTGACCACTTCCGATTCCAGCTTGTCCTTGTATTTCATGATGAAGCCGTCGATGTTGAGCGACAGCTTGCGGTCGAACAGGTCGGACTTGAAGCCGATCTCGTAGCTGGTCAGTTTTTCCGGCTTGGTGGTGGCGCCGCCGTCGCCGATCGCCGGCGAATGGAAGCCGGTGGTGATCGAGGCGAAGGTCAGGATATCCCTGGCCGGCTTGTATTCGATGCGGCCCAGCCAGGTCGCCTGGCCATAGGTCAGGTCGGCCGTGTTGTCGCCCGGGGCCATGCCGCAGCCGGCCAGCGTCACCGCTCCGCCGGGGCCGATGTTGTGGGTGTTGATCAAGCCCGTGCCGGGCGTCACCAGTTGCGCGGTCTGGCCCGGCGTCAGCACCGTGGCGCCGAGCGGGGCGATATCCGGCCAGTTCGGGCAAGCCCAGTTCTGGCCGCCCTTGTCGAACTTGTGGTCCTTGGTGTAGCGCGCGCCGCCGGTGATTTTAAACGCGTCGTTGATGTCATAGCTGGCCTGGGCGAAGGCGGCCTTGGACTTCAGCTCGCGGTCGCCCTGGATGAAGGACATCGCCGAGGCATACTCGCCGACGGTGGGCTGGACGAAGATCACCGAGCCGCTGGCGATATCCTGCGCCAGCGTGGCTTGCGAAATCTCGCTGCGGTCGATGTCGAAGCGCACCTTGTTCTTTTCCTCGAAAAAGAACAGGCCGCCTACCCATTGCAGCGGCGCGTCGGTGTCGGAGCGGAACTGCAGCTCGTTCGAGGTACTGTCGAACTTCGACCATTCGGTGCGGTTTTCCGCCTTGAAGCCGGGGAACAGGCCAGCGTCGGCGTCGCTGGCGTTGCTGCGCTCGAGCCGGCCCCAGCCGCCCAGGTATTGCAGCTCGGTGCCGTCGCTCGGCTTCCACTGCACCTTGGCCTTGTAGGTCAGGATCGACTGGTCCAGGCTGCCCGGGGTATCGATCAGGGCCGAGCGGAGGTTCTGTCCCGGCGCCGGTTCCTCGGCCAGGTAGATATTCCCGGTGCCGGTGTCGGAATAATAATCGCCGATCAAGGTCGCCTTCAGGTTCGGCAGGATCTTCCACAGCAGCGAGGCGCGGAAGCCTTCCTGGTCGCCGGCGCCGTACTTGCGCGTGCCGGGCGCCACGTTGGAGCCGGGCTGGAAGTCGACATAGCCGTCATGGCTATCCTTGATGGCGGCGATGCGCAGCGCCATGTCTTCGTTGAAAGGGATGTTGAGCATGCCCTGCACCTGCATGTGGTGGTAGTCGCCGACGGTGATGCCGGCCGAGCCGAACATCTTCGCCGTGCTGGGCGCGCCGGACACCAGGTTGACGGCGCCGGCGGTCGAGTTGCGGCCGTTCAGCGTGCCCTGCGGCCCGCGCGCCACCTCGACGTGGTTGAGGTCATACATCAGGGCGGTGGCGCCCTGCGGCCGCGGCGAATACACGCCGTCGACGTAAAAGGCCACCGCCGGGTCGCCCAGCTCCGTGTGGTTGGCCGAGCCGACGCCGCGCAGGTAGACGTGGACCCCGCCCGAATCGCTGTGCGGCTCGACCACCAGGCTGGGCACCATATTGGTCAGCGAAGCCAGGTCCTTGACCTGGTTGTTGTTCAGCGTGTCCTGGGTGTAGGCGGTGACGGCCAGCGGCGTGTCCTGCACCAGGGTGTCGCGCCGGGTCGCCGTGATGATGATGCGCTCCATGTCGCCATCGGCGGCCGGGGCGGCCGCAGGGGCGGCCGCCGCTGCGGCCGGCTGGGGAGCGGCCGGACCGGCCGCGCTGTCCTGCGGCGGCGCCGGCTGCGGTCCCTGCTGCGCCAGCGCGGCGCCGCTGCACAGCGCCAGCTGGGCCAGCGCCAGGGCGATGCGGGTTTTGCTGAATTGCGTGTTGTTTAGCTGTGTCATGGTTGTCGATCCTCTATTCTTCTTCCATTGATTGAATGGTCGCGCCTGACTCTCCGGCCATTGCTGCGTTATTGCCCCTTCCTGCTTTGTGCTGCTGGTGTCCCACCTCCTCCCTGCTCTGGATTGCTGCAGCCAATGGCCGTCCTGCCGTCACGAGACGTGACGATCCCCCCGGCGCGTCGTGGCGCACCGTCTTTACTGGCGATGTGTGAAAACGGCCTCAGCCGCTAGAGTCGTTGTCCGCTGCCTTCGTCAAACAAGGAAACCTGTTCGCTGCGAATGGAAAAAGCGCTGCTGTCCTCACTGCTGTCCTCTGCCGCGCCGGCCTGCTGCTGCGGCTGCGTATTGTGCTGTTCGCCGACGATGCTGGCGACCTGGCCGCCATGGAAATCCAGCCAGACCACGCGATGGTTGCCCATCGGTTCGACCAGCGAAATGCCGGCCCGGTGTTCGGCGTCGGGCGCCACATGAATGTCTTCCGGACGCACGCCCAGCACGCAGGCCTGGCCGTCGGCCGGCGCCAGCTGGAAGCGGTAGCCGCTGACGTCCAGTTCGAGGTGGGCGTTGGCGAAGAGCGCCCGCCCTGCCCTGATGTTGAGCTTGCCGTGGAAGAGGTTCATGCCGGGCGAGCCGAGGAAAGTGGCGACGAACAGGTTGGCCGGGGCGCGGTAGATGGCCGCCGGCGTATCGAATTGCTGGATCACGCCGGCGCGCATGACCGCCATGCGCGTCGCCAGCGTCATCGCCTCGACCTGGTCGTGGGTAACGTAGATCATGGTGGCGCCCAGGCGCTTGTGCAACTGCTTCAGTTCGCGCCGCAACTCGGTGCGCAGCTTGGCGTCCAGGTTCGACAGCGGTTCGTCGAACAGGAACACGTCGGCTTCGCGCACGATGGCGCGGCCGATCGCCACGCGCTGGCGCTGGCCGCCGGACAGATTCGCCGGCTTGCGCGCCAGCAGCGGCTCGAGCTGCAGCATCTCGGCCGCCCGCGCCACGCGGCGCGCGATCTCGGCCTTCGGCGTGCCGGCGATGCGCAAGCCGAAGGACAGGTTGCGCTCGACATTCATGGTCGGATACAGCGCATACGACTGGAATACCATGGCGACGCCGCGGTCCTTGGGGTCGGCCCAGGTCATGTCCTTGCCGCCGATGTGAATGCTGCCGGCGCTGACATCGATCAAGCCGGCGATGCTGTGCAACAGGGTCGACTTGCCGCAGCCCGAAGGCCCCAGCAAGACGATGAATTCGCCGGCGCCGACGTCGAGGTCGAGCCGGTCGATGACGGTGTTGTCGCCGAGGCGGACCTGCAGATCGCGGATGCTGACGTTCGCCAGCTTGGGCATGGGGGACATGTTGGACATGGATTAGCCTTTGACTGCGCCGGAGGCGATGCCGCGCACGAACCAGCGCCCGGAGATGAAATACAGGGCCAGCGGCAGCATCGAAGTGAGGATGGTGGCGGCCATGTTGACGTTGTACAGGCGCTCGCCGGTGGTGGTGTTGATGATGTTGTTCAGCTGTACCGTCATGGGCAGGTTGCCGCTGCCGGCGAACACCAGGCCGAGCAGGAAGTCGTTCCAGATGCCGGTGACCTGCATGATCGCCGCGACCACGATCACCGGCGTCGACATCGGCAGCATCAGTTGCAGGAAGATGCGCCAAAAGCCGCCGCCGTCGATGCGCGCCGCCTTGAACAATTCCAGCGGCAGCGCCGCGTAGTAATTACGGAACAAGAGCGTCATCACCGGCATGCCGAAAATGGTGTGGATCAGGACGATGCCCGGCAGCGAACTGTAAAGGTGCACCGCGGCCAGCACCCGCACCAGCGGATACACCATCACCTGCACCGGGATGAAGGCGCCCAGCATCAGCACCGCGAACAGCAGGCCGGCGCCGCGCGGCCGCCACAGCGACAGCGCATAGCCGTTGACGGCGCCGATGGCGATCGACAGCACGGTGCTGGGCACGACGATGCGCACCGAATTCCAGAAGCCGCCGCGGATGCCCTGGCATTCCAGGCCGGTGCAGGCGGCGCTCCAGGCCAGGGTCCAGGGTTCCAGCGTCAGGCGGCGCGGCAGCGCGAACAGCGTGCCGAGGCGGATCTCTTCCATCGGCTTCAACGAGGTCACCAGCATCACGTACAGCGGCAGCAGGAAAAACAGCGCCGCCATCAGCAGGAAGGCGTAGACGCCGATGCGCGCCGGGCCGAAGCGCGGGCGCCGCCGCGCCAGCGGAAGCGGCGGCATGCGCGCAGAGAGCACTTGCGGCAGCGGCCCGTTCATCGCGCCTCCCGGCGCCGGGCGGCGCGGCCATCGGCATAGGAGCGAGCGTAATACAGCGGCGCGATCATCGCCAGCACGGTGGCCAGCAGCACGATGGACGCCGCCGACGCCAGGCCGATATTGGCGCGGCCGAACAGGTAGTCCATGATGAACTTGGCCGGCACTTCGCTGGCGGTGCCGGGGCCGCCCTGGGTCATCGCCACCACGGCGTCGTACAGCTTGACCACCATGACGAACAGCAGCACGAAGGCGGTCGACAGCGGCGCGCCCAGCATCGGCAGCACGATGCTGAGGTAGACGCGCCAGCGCGGGATGCCGTCCAGGCGCGCCGCCTGCCACAATTCATCGTCGATGCCGCGCAGGCCGGACAGCAGGATCGCCATCACCAGCCCGGACGCCTGCCACACCGTGGCGATGACGATGGTGAAGATCACCTTGTCCTGGTCGACGATCCAGTCGAAGCTGGCGCCGGCAAAGCCCAGCTTGCGCAGCACGTCCTGGATGCCCAGCTCGGGATTGAGCATCCATTGCCAGACCAGGCCGGTGGCGACGAAGGACATCGCGTACGGATACAGGAAGACCGTGCGCAGCAAGCCTTCGGCGGCCACCTTCTGGTCGATGAAGACGGCCAGCAGGAAGCCGATCAGCAGGCAGGCGGCGATGAACAGCGCGCCGGCCAGCGCGATGTTTTGCAGCGACAGCAGCCAGCGCTCGTTGTGGAAGAGGCGGACGTATTGCGCCAGGCCGGCAAAATCGTCGGCCGGGAAGGTGCGCGAGGTGCTCACCGAGACGCGGGCGGTCCACAGCATCGTGCCCAGATAGGCCAGGATCACCGTCAGCGCCATCGGCAGCAGCGCAGTATAGGCCGCCAGCGAGGCCGCCAGCGGACGGCGCCGGCGCAGGGGTTGTCGGGTCATCGCCGTTCTCCTTGGATGGTGGCGCGGCTCAATCCTTGAGCGCCGCGGCGAAGGCTTTCTGGGCCTCTTCCGGCGACTGGTTCTTGTTCCAGAATTTGGTCAGCACGTCCTGCAGCGCGCCGTTGACGTCGGGCGAGGTCAGCATCTCGGAATTGGGCAACTGGCGCGTGCGGTCCTTCATGATGGCGATGCCTTGCCGGGCGCAGATGTCGAGGCTGGAATCGTCGACGTCGGAGCGGATCGGGATCGACCCCTTGCGCGCGCTGAACGCCACCTGGGCGGCCGGCGCGGTGATCGTCGCGGCCATCAGCTTTTGCGCCTTGACGACGTTGGCGTCGGCGCTTTTCGGGAAGACGAAGGCGTCGCCGGCGACGATGTAGGGCGAGCGCGGGCCGAAGCCGGGGAAGCAGCCGAAATCCTTGCCGGCCACCTGCTTCGCCGCCGAGAATTCGCCCTTGGCCCAGTCGCCCATGATTTGCACGCCGGCCTTGCCGCTGACGACCAGGGCGGTGGCGTCGTTCCAGTTGCGTCCCGGCGCGCCGGCGTCGATGAAGCCGCGCAGGCGCTTGAACGCCACCAGCACCTGCCTGAAGGCGTCCGACTTGACGGCGTTCTGGTCGCGCTCCCGGTACACCTGCAGGTACAGCTGCGGTCCGCCGACCATGGCGAAGATGGCGTCGAAGGTGATCTTTTCCTGCCAGACCTGGTCGCCCAGGGCCAGCGGGATCAGCCCGGCCGCCTTCAGCCTGGCCAGGTCGGCGAGGAATTCGTCCCAGGTTTTCGGCTCGGCGGCGATGCCGGCCTTCTGGAACGCCGACTTGGAATAAAAGAACCAGGCCGGCATGTGGATGTCCACCGGCGCCGCGTAGTAATGGCCGTTGATCTTGATGCTGTCGATGATGGACGGCGGCAGGACCTGGTCCCAATTGCCCTTGGCGGCGACGTCGTCCATATTGTTCAGCAAGCCCTGTTCGACGATGTCGCGGAACTGCTTGGAGGTGTTGAATTGCGCCGCCACCGGCGCGTCGCCGCCGACGATGCGGTTGATGGTGGTGGAGCGCGACTGGTCGGCGCCGGCGATGGCCTGGTCGACCCACAGGCCGCCGGCCTTGTTGTAGGCGTCGGCGAACTGCTTCACCGCGGCCGATTCGCCGCCGGCGGTCCACCAGTGGATCACCGTGGCCTTCAGCGGCTGCTGCGCCAGCGCCGCACCGCAGGCCGACAGCGCCACCAGCAGCGCACCGGCATTTTTCCTTGTCGTATTCATATTGTCTCCTCTTGGGCGTTGGCCGCCCTTATAGTCGGATGAATCTCCTTGCAGGCAGAATTAAAAGGCGCGCCTCCTCATGGCCGCGCCTTGCGTTCGGCGAGGAAGGCGGCCACCAGTTGCGCGCTGCGTTTCGGCGTGCGCCGCTGGGTATGGTAGTCGACATGGATGATGCCGAAGCGTCGTTCGTATCCGAAGGCCCATTCGAAGTTATCCATCAGCGACCAGATGAAGTAGCCGCGCACGTCGACGCCGGCCTGGATCGCCTGGTCCACCGCGGCCAGGTGGCGCCTCAAAAACGCGATGCGCTGCGGGTCGTCGACGGCGCCGTCCACCACCTCGTCGTCGGAGGCGGTGCCGTTCTCGGTGATGTAGATGGGCGGCAGTCCCGGATAGGCGCGGCGGAAGCCGATCAGCAGGTCGCGCAAGCCGTCCGGGTACACCTCCCATCCCATCTGGGTGCGCTCGACGCCTTCCAGCGCGACTTCGGTAAAGCCGTGGGCGCCGTCGCTGACGACGTTGGTGCGGAAGTAGTAGTTAATGCCGAGGAAGTCCAGCGGCGCCCCGATGATACGCATATCGCCCGGCAAGACCAGCGGCTCGGTGTTTGGCCACAGTTCGAACAATTCGGCCGGATAGCTTTGCTTCAGCAGCGGGTCCAGCACCCAGTTATTGTGCTGGATCTCGAACAAGGCCGCGGCACGGCGGTCGGCCGCGCTGTCGCCATTCGTCGTGCCGCGGCCGACGTTGGCGACGATGCCCTTCAGCGAAGCCGGGTCGTTGGCGCGCAGGATGGGCAGCGCCAGGCCGTGCGCCAGCAGCAGATGATGCATCGCCTGGGTCGCGTACTTCAGCTGCGACAGCCCGGGCGCGTGGTGCCCGCTGCCGTAGCCGTGCGAAGCCGAACACCACGGTTCGTTCAGGGTGCACCAGCCGTCGACCAGGCCGGCCAGTTCGCGGCTCATCAGGTCGGCGTATTCGGCGAAGCGGTAGGCGGTGTCGCGATTCAGCCAGCCGCCGCGGTCTTCCAGGTGCTGCGGCAAATCCCAGTGGTACAGGGTGACGAAAGTCTTGAGGCCCTTTTCCTTCAGGCGCAGCAGCAACTGCTTGTAGAAAGCGACGCCCTTGGGATTCGGCCGGTGCGCCGCGTCGATCACGCGCGGCCAGGAAACCGACAGACGGTAGGCGTCGACGTTCAGTGCGGCCAGCATGTCGACATCGGCTTCCCAGCGGTGGTAATGGTCGCAGGCGACGGCGCCGGTGTCGCCCGCCAGCACCTTGCCCGGCGTGGCGCTGAAGGTGTCCCAGATCGACGGCACGCGGCCGTCCTCCTGCGTGGCGCCCTCGATCTGGTAGGCCGCCGTGGCCACGCCCATCAGGAAATCCTTGGACCACAGCGCGGAGCCGGCCGGCGGCGTAAAGGCATTTTCGGGGGATGCGGAAACGTCTTCGACCACAGGGACTCCTCGGATAGTGGAAATGGCGGAAATGGCCACTGGAAACGGCCAGTGGAAGACAAATTGGAATCGATTCCACCGATGCACAAATAATAACAGCGAAGAATTTCCAACGTCAATAGAAATTTAAAGCATTGCAAATAAAATAATCACAGGAAGGGGGAAATGGCGAACTGGAATGTTGATCCAGATCAAAAACTAACGATGGGCAAGGCTGGGAGCATCGTCGGCAGTGAGGCGCTGCCGGCGTTTGCGAACGCAAGTCGTCATACAGGTTCAGGCATTTGAAATGTGATGTGAATTTCGCCAGAGAATATTCCGGACGGAAAGTCGGTCTGTATTTAATGCGAAATTCCTTGATCAGGTTCAACTTTATGCACGCCCGGCAACGTCATTTCTCCGTGGACATCAAGGTAGGATGCCTGCTCATTCACCAGTCCGACGGCGCCCGCCGCAGCGTCCACGACGCATTACAAAGGAGAACCATGATGGCATTCCTGATCAAGACCTTGCTGTTGGGGGCCGCGCTGTCCGCCCTGCTCCCGACCCCGCCGGCCCAGGCCCATACCACGCTACTCACGGCCGGACCGGCAAGCTGGAGCGCCAACCAGACCTGGGCCAGCGATACGGTGAATGGCGGCTACCTGACCGGCTATTTTTACTGGCCGGCGGCGCAACCCGCGCTGGCCGGCAAGCGCGCGCTGGTGCTGGTGCTGCATGGCTGCCTGCAGACCGCCGCCGGCGACGTCATCGACAAGGCGGCCAACCATGGTTTCAACTGGAAAGCCATGGGCGACCAGTACGGCGCCGTGATCCTGGCGCCGAATGCGACGGGGAATGTGTACGGCAGCCATTGCTGGGACTATGCCAACACCAGCCACCAGCGCTCGACCGGCCACGACGGCATCCTGCTGAACCTGGTCAACCGCTTCTTGAACGATCCGCAATACGCGATCGACCCGAACCAGGTGTATGTGACCGGCCTGTCCTCGGGCGGCGGCGAAACCATGGTGCTGGGCTGCATGACGCCGGACATCTTTGCCGGCGTCGGCATCAATGCCGGCCCGCCGCCCGGCACCACGACCTTGCAGATAGGCGCCGTGCCGTCCGGCTATACGGCGGCCACGGCGGCCAACAATTGCAAGGCCCTGGCGGGCAGTTATGCCGACAGCTTTTCCACCCAGATCGCCAGCGTGATCTGGGGCAGCAGCGATTACACGGTGGCCCAGGCCTATGGGCCCATGGATGCGGCGGCGATGCGCGGCGCCTATGGCGGCACGTTCACGCAGGGGAGCACGGCCGGCGTCACCGGCGGCGGCAGCAATATTCCCTATACCGACAGCCAAGGCAAGCTGCGCACGTCGGAAATCACGGTCAGCGGCATGGGCCATGCGTGGCCGGCTGGATCCGGCGGCCAGAACAGCAATTACGTGGATGCGACCAAGGTCAACTACCCGGCTTTCTTGATGGATTTCTGGTTCAGGAATAATCTGCGCGTCAGTTCGGTGGCGGCCCCCGTAGTGACTTCCTGCAGCACGACCGTCTCCGGCAACGCGGTCACCGTCAGCGGCACGGGCAGCGACGCCGCCGGGGCCATTTCCAGCTACGCCGTGCGCCTGACCGGACCGACCGCCATCAATGACGCCGCCGCGGGCAGCGGCGCCGCCTTCAGCAAGCAATACACGCAATTGGCCAACGGTTATTACGCCGGCAGCGTCACGGCCTCCGACAGCACCACCGGCCTCGTCTCGGCGCCCTGCAATATCGCCCAGTTCCTGGTCGGGCCGCCGCCGGTGATCCAGCCGCCGTCCGGCCTGGCTGCCAGCGCCACCAGCGCCAGCAGCATCGCCCTGGCCTGGAATGCCGCCCCCGGCGCCGGCGCCTATAACGTCTACCGCAACAATATCAAGGCCACTCCCGCCGCGCTGACGGCGACCTCGTATGTCGACACCGGCCTGGCGGCCAGCACCAGTTACAGTTATCAGGTGTCGGCCATCGACGGCGCCGGCGCCGAGAGCGCGCGCTCCGCCGCGATCAGCGCAACCACTCTGTCGGGCTGGGCTTGCAGCACCACCAGCGCCAGCAATTACGCCCACGTGCAAGCCGGCCGCGCCCACGACAGCGGCGGCTACGCGCTGGCCAACGGCTCCAACCAGAACATGGGCCTGGACAACCTGTTCTATACCTCGGTCCTGGCGCAGACCGCGGCCGGTTACTACATCATCGGCGCCTGCCCCTGATCCGTGGCGCCGGCCGGCACCGGAGATTTATTTGGCCGAAGCGGCCGCCGCCGAAATGCGGCGTCCGCTGATCACATGGTCGCCG
>DASYLQ010000359.1:0-4832 GCA_036009485.1 Janthinobacterium sp. | reverse complement strand
CGGTTAAATCTCCTGCATTTTCCCTCTGGTTTGAGACCTTCTGGTAAGGTCTTTCATGCAACAATTTGGCAAAAATGACAAGCCCTCTAAACAGCTGTTTGAACCGGGTTTCCTTATAATGCCCTTAAATTTTTAGGCATTCCGTTAAATCGAAACAAAGTTCGGCAATATCAGATCGCTCCTATCTTATATTTGCCAAGGTGTATTTCCGCTTATAAGCTTTGCATGCGAAGTATGCAATTGCAAGCCGCGTGCCAGCTCTGTCGTGGTGCAAGTGGTATGGTCGGAAGGCAGGGGAAAAAAGGCAAAAAACCGTTTTCCAGAGCGAAATCGGTAGCGGCGGGAGCCTGGCAAGGCCGATGGAAGGGGCTGTCATCTTGGTGCGCCGGCCCTGCGCGGGTGCGCGGCGCTGCATGATGGTGCATGTGCATGCGCCGGGGCCGGTGCATGGCGGGGATGCCGCGGCAATCAGCTGCCGCGGTTGCGTTTCTCGCGTTTGACTTCCAGCGTGCTGACCAGGGCGCCGTTCGGATCGACGGTCTCCAGGTGGACGTCGAAACCCCACAGCCGGGCGACGTGCTTGAGCACTTCGTTGGCTTGCTGGTTCAGCGGGCGGCGCTGGAACTGGGTGTGGCGCAAGGTCAGCGCGCGGTCGTCGCGGGTGTTGACCGACCAGACCTGGATATTCGGCTCGCGGTTGCCCAGGTTGTACTGCTCGGCCAGTTGCTGGCGCACGTAGCGGTAGCCGACGTCGTCGTGGATGGCCGAGATCGCCAGCTTGTCGTTCTTGTCGTCGTCGAGCACGGCAAAGAAGTGGAATTCGCGGATCAGCTTCGGCGACAGGTACTGGGCGATGAAGCTCTCGTCCTTGAAATTGCGCATCGCAAAGTCCAGTGTCTTGCGCCAGTCGCTGCCGGCAATGTCGGGAAACCATTCGCGGTCTTCGCCGGTCGGGTTTTCGCAGATGCGGCGGATGTCGGTCATCATCGCGAAGCCCAGCGCATAGGGATTGATGCCGCTGTAATACGGGCTGTTGACGGGAGGCTGGTAGACCACGTTGGTATGGCTCTTCAGGAATTCCATCATGAAGCCGTCGCCCACCACGCCCTCGTCGTAGAGCTGGTTGAGGATGGTGTAATGCCAGTAGGTGGCCCAGCCCTCGTTCATCACCTGGGTCTGGCGCTGCGGATAGAAATACTGGGAAATCTTGCGTACGATGCGGACCATCTCGCGCTGCCACGGTTCCAGCAGCGGCGCATATTTTTCGATGAAATACAGCAGGTTTTCTTCCGGCTCAGGCGGAAAGCGCGGTGCGATCTTGCTGACTTCTTCTTCGTCGCGGCGCGGCAGAGTGCGCCACAATTCATTGATCTGCGACTGTACGTAGGCTTCGCGCTCTTTTTGCTTGGCGTTTTCCTGCGCCATCGACAGCTTGGCCGGGCGCTTGTAGCGGTCCACGCCATAGTTCTGGATCGCGTGGCAAGAGTCGAGCAACAGTTCGACGGCGTCGACGCCGTGGCGCTGTTCGCATTCGGCGATGTAGTTCTTGGCGAACACCATGTAATCGATGATGGCGTCGGCGTCGGTCCAGGTGCGGAACAGGTAATTGCCCTTGAAGAAAGAGTTGTGGCCATAGGCCGCGTGGGCGATCACCAGCGACTGCATGGTCAGGCTGTTTTCCTCCATCAGGTAGGCGATGCAGGGATTCGAGTTGATGACGATTTCATAGGCCAGCCCCATCTGGCCGCGCTTGTAGCTTTTCTCCGTGCTGAGAAAATGCTTGCCGAAGGACCAGTGGTTGTAGGACACCGGCATGCCGACCGAGGTGTAGGCATCCATCATTTGCTCGGCGCTGATGATCTCGAGCTGGGTGGGATAGGTGTCGAGGCCGAAGTTTTCGGCGACGCGGCGGATTTCATCGTGGATCTGCTCGATCAACTCGAAGGTCCATTCGGACTGTTCGGGCAGGGCGCTCGGATGCACGGGGCGTTTGGTCATCACGTTCATTATTTGGGCTGCTTCTTGAACAGTTCGCGGAACACCGGGTAGATGTCGGCCGGTGTGACAATTTTTTGCATGGCGAAGTGGGCGTGGTGGTCGCCCACTTCCGCATATTGCTCCCACAGGTTTTGCGGCGGTCCGTCGGTAATCTCGACGTAGGTGTAGTACTGCACCTTCGGCATGATGGTATTGATCAGCAACTGGCGGCACAGGATGGAATCGTTGTCCCAGTTATCGCCGTCCGACGCTTGCGCGACATAGCTGTTCCACTGGCCGGCGCCGTAGCGTTCATCGATGATCGTGTTCAGCAAATGCAGTGCCGACGACACGACGGTGCCGCCCGATTCGCGCGAATTGAAAAATTCATGTTCGTCGACCTCGGCCGCCGCCGTGTGGTGGCGGATGAAGATGACGTCGATCTTGTCGTAGGCCCGCTTCAGGAACAGATAGAGCAGGATGAAGAAACGCTTGGCGGTGTCCTTGCGGCTTTCATCCATCGAACCGGAGACGTCCATGATGCAAAACATGACCGCCTGCGTCATCGGCTTCGGCACCTTGATGCGGTTGCTGTAGCGCAGGTCGAACGGGTCGATGAAGGGGATCGCCAGCAGGCGCGTATGCAGATGATGGATCAGCTTTTTCAGTTCGATGACGCGCGGGTCCTCTTCCGGCATCACCAGCAGCATCGCGGCGAGTTCCTTTTCCGCCTCGATCAAGCGTTTGCGCGCACTGCCGCCGACGGCGATGCGCCGGCCCAGGGCGCCGCGCAGCGAACGCAGCACGTGGATATTGGATGGCGTGCCCGACATATTGTAGCCGGCGCGCTGGTTCTTGAATTCCGTGGTGGCGGTCAATTGCGTCTTGACCATATGCGGCAATTCCAGGTCTTCGAAGAAGTAATTCATGAATTCTTCGCGCGACAGCTCGAAGATGAAGTCGTCCTCGGTAATCTGGTCGCTATTGCCGGCCTTGCCGCGGCCGGCGCCGCCACCCTTGGGGCGGTTGATCAAATCGCCTTTCTGGTATTCCTCGTTGCCTGGATTGACGGTTTCCCATACGCCACCATGGGCGTGGCCAAAGTTTGGCTCGCCCACGTCCTTGACGGGGATCGAGACTTTTTCGCCGTTTTCAATGTCGGTGATCGAGCGCCCCTTGATGGCGCGCCCGACCGCGTCCTTGATCTGGCTCTTGTAACGCCGCAGAAAACGCTCGCGGTTGATCGCAGACTTGTTCTTGCCTTGTAAGCGACGGTCTATGAGGTAAGTCAAAAGATGCCTCCTGCAGATAGGGAACCTCGAAAACCGTTCGCTACGGTTTTGCCAGGCTCCCGATGTCGCGGCCTGATCAGACCGGGCCGCGCCGCGACGGCGCCGGTCCGGCTAAAGTATCACATTGCCGCTACGATGACTTCCTCACGCGCAGATACCACTCGCATAACAGCCGCACCTGCTTGGCCGTGTAGCCTTTTTCCACCATGCGCGCAACGAAGTCGGCGTGCTTGTTGGCATCGTCGGCGCTGGCCTTGGCATTAAACGATATCACCGGCAGCAATTCCTCCGTATTCGAGAACATTTTTTTCTCGATCACGGTGCGGAATTTTTCGTAGCTGGTCCAGGCCGGATTCTTGCCGCCGTTGGATGCCCGTGCGCGCAAGCCGAAGTTCACGATTTCGTTGCGGAAATCCTTCGGGTTCGAAATGCCGGCCGGCTTTTCGATTTTTTCCAGTTCGTTGTTCAGCGCTTCGCGATCGAAACTTTCGCCGGTGTCCGGGTCGCGGAATTCCTGGTCCTGTATCCAGAAGTCGGCAAAGGTGACGTAGCGGTCGAAAATATTCTGGCCGTATTCGGAATAGCTTTCCAGGTAAGCCGTCTGGATTTCCTTGCCGATGAATTCGACATAGCGCAACGCCAGGTGTTCCTTAATGTAGGAATAATATTTTTGTTCCAGCTCGGGCGGGAATTGCTCGCGCTCGACCTGTTGCTCCAGCACATATAACAAGTGCACAGGATTGGCCGCCACCTCGGTATTGTCGAAGTTGAATACCTTCGACAGGATCTTGAAGGCGAAGCGCGTCGACAGCCCGTTCATGCCTTCGTCGACACCGGCATAATCGACGTATTCATGCATCGACTTGGCTTTCGGGTCGGTGTCCTTGAGGTTTTCACCATCGTAGACGAGCATCTTGCTGAAGATGCTGGAATTTTCCGGATCTTTCAGGCGCGACAGGATGGCGAACTGGGCCATCATCTTCAAGGTGCCGGGCGCGCAAGGCGCCTTGAGCAGGGAAGAGTTGGCGACCAGCTTGTCGTAGATCTTGATCTCGTCCGTGACGCGCAGGCAATACGGCACCTTGACGATATAGATACGGTCGAGGAAAGCTTCATTGTTGCGGTTGTTGCGGAAGGTTTTCCATTCCGATTCGTTCGAGTGGGCCAGGATGATGCCGTCGAAGGGGATCGCGCCGAAACCCTCGGTGCCCTTGTAATTGCCTTCCTGGGTCGCCGTCAGCAGCGGGTGCAGCACCTTGATCGGCGCCTTGAACATTTCGACGAATTCCATCAAGCCCTGGTTGGCCAGGCACAGGCCGCCGGAATAGCTGTAGGCGTCCGGATCGTCCTGGGAATAGTCTTCCAGCTGGCGGATGTCGACCTTGCCGACCAGCGAGGAAATATCCTGGTTGTTTTCATCGCCCGGTTCGGTCTTGGAAATGGCCACCTGTTTCAGCACCGAGGGATAACGCTTGACCACGCGGAACTGGTTGATGTCGCCGTTGAATTCATGCAGGCGCTTGACGGCCCACGGGCTGGGAATATTCCGCAGGTAGCGGCGTG
>DASYLQ010000358.1:0-3802 GCA_036009485.1 Janthinobacterium sp. | reverse complement strand
GGCGACCTGTCGAAAAAGATCACGGTGGACGTGAAGGGCGAGATCCTCGAGCTGAAAGACACCATCAACGTGATGGTCGACCAGTTGTCCTCGTTCGCCTCGGAAGTGACGCGGGTGGCGCGCGAGGTCGGCACCGAGGGTAAATTGGGCGGCCAGGCGAATGTGTCGGGCGTCGCCGGCACCTGGAAGGACTTGACCGAAAACGTCAACCAATTGGCGGCGAACCTGACCAACCAGGTGCGCGCGATCGCCGAGGTGGCGACGGCGGTGACGCGCGGCGACTTGTCGCGCTCGATCCAGGTGGAGGCGCGCGGCGAGGTGTCCTACCTGAAGGACAACATCAACGAGATGATCCGCAACCTGAAGGAAACCACGCAGAAAAACGCCCAGCAGGACTGGCTGAAGACCAACCTGGCGCGCTTCACCCGCCTGCTGCAGGGCCAGCGCGACCTGCAGGCGGTGACGAAACTGATCCTGTCCGAGCTGGCGCCGCTGGTGTCGGCCCATCACGGCATGTTTTACATGATGGATTCGCAGGAGCGCGACGCGCGCCTGCGCATGATCGCCAGCTATGGCTACCGTTCCAGCCGCAAGCTGCCGACCTCCTTCCTGCCGGGCGAAGGCCTGGTCGGCCAGTGCGCACTGGAGAAGCTGCGCATCTGGCTGACCGACGTGCCGCGCGACTACATCGTCGTCTCGTCCGGCCTGGGCGCGGCGCCGCCGACCAACATCGTCGTGCTGCCCATCCTGTTCGAGCAGCAGGTCAAGGCGGTCATCGAGATCGCCTCGCTGGACCGCTTCACCGAGACCCATCTGTCCTTCCTCGACCAGTTGATGGAATCGATCGGCGTGGTGCTCAACACCATCGAGGCGAACAGCCGCACCGAGTCGCTGCTGACGCAGTCGCAGTCGCTGGCGCAGGAGCTGCAGCAGACCAACCAGGAGTTGGCGGAAAAAGCCCGCCTGCTGTCGGAACAGAATATCGAGGTGGAGCGCAAGAACCGCGAGGTCGAGCAAGCCAAGCTGGCGCTGGAGGAAAAGGCCACCCAGCTGGCGCTGTCGTCGAAATACAAGTCCGAGTTCCTGGCGAATATGTCGCACGAGTTGCGCACGCCGCTCAATTCCCTGCTGATCCTGGCCCAGCAGCTGGGCGACAACCCGGAGGGCAACCTGTCCGGCAAGCAGGTCGAATTCGCCAAGACCATCCACGGCTCGGGCAGCGACTTGCTGACCTTGATCAACGACATCCTCGACCTGTCGAAGATCGAGTCCGGCACGGTCACGCTGGACATCTCGGAATACCGCTTCCAAAATCTGCGCAACTATGTCGACCGCACCTTCCGCCACATGGCCGAGGCCAAGCACCTGAGCTTCTCGGTGGTGCTGGCCGAAGCGCTGCCGACGGCGATGATGACCGACACCACGCGCCTGCAGCAGGTGCTGAAAAACCTGCTGTCGAACGCCTTCAAGTTCACCAGCCACGGCCAGGTGGCGCTGCATATCGGCCTGGTCACCAGCGGCTGGACCAGCGACCACCCGAACCTGCTGCATGCCGACGCCGTACTGGCCTTCGCCGTGCGCGACACCGGCGTCGGCATCGCCGCCGACAAGCTGCAACTGATCTTCGAAGCCTTCCAGCAAGCCGACGGCTCGACCGCGCGCAAGTATGGCGGCACCGGCCTCGGCCTGTCGATCTCGCGCGAACTGGCGCGCCTGCTGGGCGGCGAGATCCGGGTCGAATCGGTGGTCGGCTCGGGCAGCATCTTCACCCTGTTCCTGCCGTATAATCGGGCCGGCTTCATCAATTACGACCAGGGCCGCCAGCCGCAGATGCGCGCGCTGAACCAGCCGCTGCAGCCGGCGCACGTGGTGTACGCCGCCTCGTCCCAGGTGGAATACGGCGCGACGCCAGGCGCGGGCGCCAGCCCGGTGCCGGCATTGGCCGAGCTGGAAGTGATCGAATACGGCTCCATGCTGGACGACCGCGGCCTGATCGCCCCGGGCGACCCGTCGGTGCTGATCATCGAAGACGACGAGCGCTTTTCCAAGATCGTGCTGGACTATGCGCGCGAGAAAAACTTCAAGGGCATCCTCACCCAGCAGGGCGACTCGGCCCTGAGCCTGGCGCGCGACTACCTGCCGTCGGCGATCCTGCTCGACATCGACCTGCCCGACATCGACGGCTTCACGGTGCTCGACCGCCTCAAGCGCGACCCCAGCACGCGCCACATCCCGGTGCATGTGATGTCCAGCCTGCGCGAGCGCGAACGGGCGCTGCGCCAGGGCGCCATCTCCTACCTGCACAAGCCGGTCAGCCGCGAGGCGCTCCAGGAAGAGTTCAACCGCATCCAGAAATTCCTCCTCGGCGGCAAGCGCAACCTGCTGGTGGTGGACGATGAACAGATGCAGCGCGACGCCATCGTCGCCCTGATCGGCGACGCCGACCTGCACATCGTCGCGGTGGAAACCGGCCAGGCCGCGCTGGACGCGCTGCGCGGCGCCCATTTCGACTGCATGGTGCTGGACCTGACCCTGCCCGACATCAGCGGCTTCGACCTGCTCGACACCATCGGCAAGGATGCCGCGCTGCGCGACCTGCCTATCGTCATCTACACCGCCAAGGAATTGAACCGCAAGGAAGTGGCGAAGCTGAAGCGCTACGCCAAGACCATCGTCGTCAAGGACGCCCGTTCGCCCGAGCGCCTGCTCGACGAGACGGCGCTGTTCCTGCACCGCTCCCAGGCCAGCCTGCCCGAGCTGCAGCGGCGCATGCTGGAAGAGATCCACGCCGCCGACGGCGGCCTGGCCGGGCACAAGGTATTGATCGTCGATGACGACCTGCGCAACATCTTCGCCCTCAGTTCGCTGCTGGAGCGGCAGCAGATGCAGGTCTCCTTCGCCGAGAACGGCCGCGACGGCATCGAGGTGCTGGAAAAGGATCCGACCATCGAGATCGTCCTGATGGACATCATGATGCCGGAGATGGACGGCTACGACACCATGCGCGCGATCCGCCGCATCCCGAAATTCAAGTCGCTGCCTATCATTACCCTGACCGCCAAGGCGATGAAGGGCGACCGCGACAAGTGCATCGCCGCCGGCGCTTCCGACTACATCACCAAGCCGGTCGACGTGGCGCAACTGCTGTCGCTGATGCGGGTTTGGCTGCATTGATGGCGGCAATCATGGCGGCGTCGATGGACTCCGCGGCGGCAACGCCGGCGGCGCTCGAGGATCTCGAATTCGAGCTGTTGCTGGAAGCGCTGCAGCGGCATGTCGGCTTCGACTTTCGCGGCTACGAACAGGGTGCGCTGCGGCGCAAGCTGCGCGGCCTGATGCTGCGGCGCGGCCTGGCCACCGTCTCGGCGCTGCAGGACCGCGCGCTGCACGACGCCGCCACCGGCGCGGCCCTGCTGCGCGCGCTGAGCGTGGCGCCGGCCGCGCTGTTCGACGACCCGGTCTGCTGGGCTTCGCTGCGCGGCCTGCTGGCCAACTGCCTGGCGGCGTCGCCGCTGCCGAAGATCTGGCTGGCCGAATGCGCCGGCGCGGAAGAAGCCTGGACCCTCGCCATCCTGCTGCAGGAACAGGGGCTCCATGCGCGCAGCGAAATTTTCGCCACCAGCGCCAACGCGCAATTGCTGGCCGAAGCCGCGCAGGCGGATTTTCCGGCGGCGCGACTGGACGCCTACGCGGAAAATTACCGGCGCAGCGGCGGCAGCGCCGTCTTCGCCGATTACTTCCAGGTCCACAACGGGCGCGCCGCGCTGCTGCCGCAGCTGCGCAGCCGTATCACCTGGTCCCA
>DASYLQ010000357.1:0-3992 GCA_036009485.1 Janthinobacterium sp. | reverse complement strand
GTCTGGTGCCGCCTTGCCCGCCGCTGCGGCGCCCGTCGCGGCGCCGCACTTGGCAGCCGCCATGCCCGCCGCCGCAGAGCCAGCGCCGGCGCCGGCTGCGGCCGACGCTTCCAGCGCAGCGCCGGCTATCGCCTGGGCCGCCGCCCCGGTTGCCAACCCGGCGCCGTCCGGCGCCGACACCCTGGTCTTGAGCGGCCCGTCGCAGCAATGGCAACAGCCGCTGCAGCAAGCCTTGGGCGACCGCCTGCAGACGCAGATCAGCAACAATAGCCAGCAGGCGGTGATCCGCCTCGATCCGCCCAACCTGGGCAGCATCGAAATCGCCATCCGCCACAGCGACGGCGCGCTGCAGGTCAACCTGAGCGCCTCGAACAGCGAAGTGCTGCGGCAGTTGCGCAGCATCGGCGACAGCGTGCGCCAGGACTTGTCGTCACGGCAATATAGCGAGGTCGCCGTGACCGTCTCGCCGACGCCGCGCAGCGCCGCCGCGCAATCCTTTGCCGACGACGGCGGCGGCCGTCAACGCCAGACTGGCCAGGACGCCGACGAGAATGCTCCGGGCCGTGCCTTGGCCGAGGCCGGCCAGCCGGACGGCGCCTTCGCCTTGAACGATCGGGAGTAATTCGTAGATGAAAAATATAAAACTGATCATTGCATTCGTCCTGGTAGCCGCGATCGGCGCCGGCGCGGCCGGCGGTGCGGTGTGGTGGATGTCGAAGAAACCGGCCGCGGGCGCCAGCGCCACTGCGGAAGTGGAAAAAGTCCCGGAAACGGGGAAAAAGGCGCGCCGCTACCTGACCGTGGAAAAAGTCATCATCATGCTGCGCCGCGCGCCCACCGATACGGAATCGCATTACCTGTCGACCGACCTGGTGGTGACCACCACGGAAGAACAGGAAAAGCGCGCCAAGGAGCAACTGCCCTTGTTGCGCAGCATCGCTGTGAAAGCCCTGGCAAGTTATCCGATGGAAAAAGCGCAGATCATGAGTGTCGAGCAATTTACCGAGCAGTTGAACCGCGCCTTCGACGCCGAATATGTCCAGGAAAAGGCTGACAAGCCGTTTTCCGAAGTCATGATCGGCAAGCTGATCATAGAGTGAGCCCGAAGCAATCGGGCGGCGGCGCGGCCACTGCCCGATTGCCGCCCCGGGCAGTGAAGGTGAACGTGGGGAGCGATGTGGCCTACATGGAGCAATACACCGGAGAGTATGCCGAGGACTATGCCGCGCCGGCCGGCGCGGCCCTCCTCAGCGTCGCCGAGGAACAAAAACACTTGCTGGCCTACGCGCCGCTGGTGAAGCGCGTCGTGCGCCAGCTGAATTCGCAGATTTCCGGCGCCATCGACCGCGAGGACATGGAGCAGATCGGCCTGATGGGCTTGCTGGAAGCGCTGCGCCGCTATGGCGAGCCGGACGCCGCCTTTGGCAGTTACGCCGGCTTGCGCGTGCGCGGCGCCATCCTCGACGAACTGCGCCGCCAGGACTGGCGCCCGCGCGCGGTGCGCCAGGAAAGCCACCGCCTGCGCGACAGCGTGCGCGCGCTGACGCGGCGGCTCGGGCGCGAACCGGGCGAACAGGAAATCATGAAGGCCCTGGAGATGACGCCGGAAGCGTACCAGGAATATCAGATGGCGGAAAATGCCGAGTCCATCGCCAGCTTCGACGAAGTGCTGCAGGACAGCATAGGCCACGCCGACAGCGCGCCCGGTCCGGAAGAACAGTTGATGGTGCGGCGCAGCCTCGAGCAAGCCCTGCGCGGACTCGATGAAAGGGAACAAAGGGTCGTGCAGATGTATTACGAATTCGAACTCAGTTACAAGGAAATTGCTGCCGTGCTTGATTTAACCGACGCCCGCGTCTGTCAGCTCAACAAGGGCGCCCTGGGGAAGATGAAGGCCGTGCTGCAGAGCGCCTGAACTTTTCCGGAATTACATAAACCATGACACAGAAAGGCAATTCACCATGCAGCAGATAATCGGTATTTTCATCGTCCTCGGGGCCGTGTTCGGCGGTTTCGCCTTCATGGGCGGCACCGCCGGCGTGATCTGGCAACCGATCGAACTGCTCATCATTACCGGCGCCGCCGTCGGCGCCCTGGTGCTGGGCAATCCGCCGCATGTGCTGTCGGAAATGTTTACGCAGTTAAAATCCCTGGTCAAGAAAAGCCATGGTTCGGAATTCCAGCGCCAGTTGCTGCTGCTGATGTTCGAATTGCTGCAAACCGCCGCCGGCGGCTTGAAAGCCCTCGACGCCCACGTCGAGGCGCCCAAGGACAGCCCGCTGTTCCAGCGTTATCCGATGGTGCTGAAACAACCGAAGCTGCTCGCCTTCATCGTCGATAACTTCCGCCTGATGGCAATGGGCAAGATCAACGCGCATGAGCTGGAAGGCGTGCTGGAACAGGAACTCGATGCCATCCACGAAGAGCTGACCCAGCCGTCGAAATCGCTGGCGAAGATCGGCGAAGCGATGCCCGGCTTCGGCATCCTGGCCGCCGTGCTGGGCATCGTCATGGCGATGAACTCGGTAGGCGAAGGCGCGTCCTCGGCCGAGATCGCGGAAAAGGTCGGCGCGGCGATGGTCGGCACCTTCATCGGTATTTTCTTTTCCTACGGCGTGCTGGATCCGCTCAGTAATATGATGAAGCAACTCATCAACCACGAAGCGTCGACCATGGAGTGCGTCAAGGTGGTGCTGGTGACCCATGTCGCCGGCAAGCCGCCACTGCTGGCGATCGACGCCGGCCGCCGCCTGGTGCAGCTGAACATCAAGCCTAGCTTCGCCCAGCTGGAAAGCTGGATCAACGCGCTGGAAGGCGGCGAAAGCCAGGAGGAACAACCGCGCCGCACAGGAGACCGCCGTGCTAAAGCCGCATGAGAAACACGAACAGGCGATCATCAAGCGCAAGGGCGCCAAGCAGCATGACGAAGGCCACAACGGCGCCTGGAAAGTGGCGTTCGCCGATTTCTGCCTGGCCTTGCTGTCGCTATTCCTGGTGCTGTGGCTGATGGCCGCGCGCGAACAGCAACACCTGAAAGAGGTCCTGCTGGAATCGCGCGGCAGCAAGAACGACGAGGGACAAGGGCCGGTTGAAAAAGGCGGCCCGCGCGGCAGCCTGATCGAGCGCTTCCCGATTCCCCGCGAAAGCTCCGGCAACACCGATGCCAGGGGCAAGGAATTCGGCTCGGCCAACGGCGGCGGCAAGGGCGACCCGACCGAGCAGCAAAAGAAAGTACGCTACGAATCGCCGAGCGACCTGGCGGCGCTGTCGCGCGCGCTGGCGACGATGAGCGCCGAAGCCGGCCTGTCGAGCAACCTGGAGGCGGTGATCACGCCCTACGGCTTGCGCGTGATGCTGCACGATACCGATCACCAGGGCATGTTCGTGCGCGGCAGTTCGACCCCGACCGACCGTTTCCAGCACTTGCTGCGCAAGATGGGACCGCTGTTCGCGCAAATGGAAAACCAGATGCTGGTAGTCGGCCATACCGATTCCTCGCCGTATGCCGACACCGATTACCTGGCGTATTCGAACTGGACGCTGTCGTCCAACCGCGCCATGGCGGCGCGCGCCAACCTGCTGGCCGGCGGCATGAATCCGGACAGCGTGCTGCAAGTGGTCGGCATGGCCGACCGGGCGCCGATGGATACCAAGAATGTGCTGGCCGGCGTCAACCGGCGCATCGAATTACTGATCCTCACCAGCGCCCAGGCGGCGAATATTTCCGCCATGTATGGCAGTTCGGTACAAGCCTTGCCGCTGACGGATGATGCCGACACCGCCCTGCCCTCCAGTAAAACTGCGGAAGACAAGGAGTTGCGCCAGTTGCGAGAAAAACTGTTGCCAGCCAGGGGGCGCAGCGAACATGCGAACTGAGCACGGCTACAATAGCGCCGACAAGCAAGGCCGCTGCGGCAGGAAGGCAGCATGATATGGAAACCAGACCGAGAGGAAACCGTATGAGAATCCCGACAAGCAACGCTCCCGCCGAC
>DASYLQ010000356.1:0-7468 GCA_036009485.1 Janthinobacterium sp. | reverse complement strand
GTTGCCAAGGTGCTCAGCAATGAAAATGCCGGGACTGTTGCAAGCGCCGACCACGGAAGCTGGTACCGCGAGCTGTTTGGCCCTAGCGTTACAGCAGGTATTCTTCGACCGGCGGACCTCGCTGGTTATCGCAGTGGCCCCGTTTTTATCCCGCGCTCAACTCATGTCCCGCCCAACCGCGACGCGGTACGCGAACTCATGCCGGCATTCTTCGATCTACTAGAAAAAGAACCTGAACCGGCTGTTCGTGTGGTCTTAGGTCACTTCATCTTCGTCTACGTCCATCCCTATTTTGATGGGAATGGGCGCATGGGACGATTTCTAATGAATGTGATGCTCGCTGCCGGCGGTTACCCTTGGGTAGTGGTCCCTGTAAGCCGACGTAAGGAGTACATGGAGGCCTTGGAAAAGGCCAGCTCAGAGGGAAATATTCGCCCCTTCGCCGATTTTTTAGGAGGGCTCGCGGAAATTGTCCCGGAAGCGCCTCTAGCTGAGGCACAGCGAAATTCCAAACGAGGATAATTTATCGTTTAAATCCGAAAAAGGGCGGTCTCAAGAACCAAGTGCAACACCGGCATGCGAGCTGTGCGACGGAGGATTTGACGGTTGCGGCGGCGCGCATCGAGCAAGGCAGGCAGGAGGACAACGTGATACGGCTGTCACGTTTGCGTCACGGCCTAAAATGACAAAGGGCTACGCTCACGCGTAACCCTCTGGTTATTCTGGCTCCCCGACCTGGACTCGAACCAGGGACCTGCGGATTAACAGTCCGTCGCTCTACCAACTGAGCTATCAGGGAAAAGAGGCCGCACTATATACGGCCAAAATCAGGCTGTCCAGTTTGCGTTGACAGTTTGCGGCGCAGTTTTTGACCTGCCATTCGGCGACAAAATACCCGTCCGCCTGGCAGCGCATTTCCAGCCCTGCCCCATGCTCATTTCCCCCAGGAATAAAGAAGGCCAGCGGCGATACGCGATCGCGGCTGGCCTTTGTTCAGGCAGGCGCCGCCGGCTCAATAAGCCCTGCGGCGCGGGCTATTCAAGCTCAGAAGTAAGACTTGAACTGCACGCCCCACATGCGCGGCTCGTTGATAAAGCCGGTCAAGTTATTGAAGTCGATGGCGCCGGTGACGCGGATCTGGTTGGTGATGTTGCGGCCAAACGCAGCCACTTCATACTTGCCGCCGCTCCAGGTATAACCGACGCGCAGGCCGCCTTCGGTCAATGGCTTGGCGGTGAACTCAGGCGACTCGTACAGGAAGAAGTTCATCGTGCTGCGATACGACCAGTCGGTGTAGACATACATCTCGCCTTCGCCGACAGGAATCGTGTACTTGGCCGTCAGGTTGAAGATCCAGCGCGGCGCTTCCGGCAGCGGATTGCCGTTGATGCTGTACTGGGTCTTGCCGGTCACAGGATTGATCGAAGCCGCATTGGTAATGGTGCAGGCGCCGCAAGGACCGACGAACAGGCTAGGATCGTCCAGCTTGGTGAAGTTGTAGCTGCCGCCGGCGGTGACCTTGAATTGCTTGGTGATGAAGCCTTCGAAATCGACTTCGGCGCCGCGGCCTTCGGTCTTCTTGGCGTTGATCAGTTCGGTGACGTTGGAATTGCCGCCGACCACGGTCAGCTGCTGATTCTTGACGTCGAAGTCATACAGGCTGAACGAAACCCGGGCGCGCTTCTGGAACAGGTCGGCCTTGATGCCGGCTTCGTAGGAGGTGATGGTTTCGGCATCGGCGACGGTGATCGGCACCGAGGTCGACGCGGCGGCGATACTCGGCGCGCGGAAGCCGGTGGCGATGCGCGCGTAGGCGTTCACGTCCTTGGTCAGCGCATAGTCGGCGCTGATGTCCCAGTTGACCTTGGACTTGCTTTCGTCCACGGACTGAGGACCGACCAGCACGGTATTCACTGCCGAGACGGTGGCGAAATCCTTGCGGTCGTCCGTGTAGCGCAAGCCGCCGCGCAGGGTCAAGGCATCGCTTACCGCATAGCTGAGCGAGCCGAAGACTGCCTTGGCGTAGTTCTTTTGACGGCTGGCCACATGCGATGTCACGGCATAAGTCGTGCTGTCGAAGTTGTTGCTGTAACCCTGGGCATCTTCATCGAAGTAATACACGCCCGCCTGCCAATTCCACGGACCGGCATATTTCGATTCGGCGCGTAACTCTTGCGAGAATTGTTTCAGGTCGGTCAAGCCGCCGCCGGTTTCGACCTGGAAAGGAATGAAACCAGGGCCGGTCGGCGTGCCGCCGTCGATGTCGCCGTGGCTCAGATAGCTTTCCACGCCTTCATAACCGGTGATCGAGAACAGCTTGACGTCGCCCAGGTCCCAGCCCAGGCGCAGGCTGGAGCCGCGCGTCGTCAGGTTCTGGAAGTTCTCGCCGTTGGTGGTGATCTGGTCCGGATCGAAGCCGGGCACCAGGTTGTTGGTGCCCTTCTGGATGATGTTGGCGCGGAACAGACGGGCGCTGCCGGTGGTGGCGCGCTGATGGTAATTGATCAGGGCGGTGAAGCCGTTTTTCGGGTCGTACAGGAATTGCACGCGCTCGGCGTGTTCGTTGTAGCCTTCCAGCTCATCGCCGTTGGTGGTGTTTTCGACGTAACCGTCGCGGTGCTGGCGCAGCGTGGCGACGCGCATCGCCCAGTCATTGCTCAGCGGAACGTTGACCGCGCCTTCGACGCTGGACGTGTTGTGGGTGCCGTCGGACAGGCTGTAATAGCCCTCGACCTTGTCCAGGTTCGGTTTTTCCGAATCGAACTTGACCACGCCGGCCGGGGTGTTGCGGCCGAACAGCGTGCCCTGCGGACCGCGCAAGACTTCGACGCCGGCCATGTCGAACAGCGGATAGCCTTTCAGGATAGGGTTTTCCTGCACCACGTCGTCGTAAATCAGGGAAACAGGCTGGGAAGCGAAGGTGCTGAAGTCGGTATTGCCGTAGCCGCGGATGTAGAAGCGCGGGAAGGTACGGCCGTTCGAGGATTCGATGTTCAAGCTCGGCACCTTGGCTGCCAAGGCGCGGATGTCTTCGCCGCCGGACAGCAGCACATCGAGTTTTTCATCGCGCAACTGGGTCACCGATACCGGCACTTCGCGGATGTTTTCAGCACGGCGCTGGGCGGTGACGGTAACCGTTTCCAGTTGCGGCGCCTGGGAATCGGTGGCCGGCGCGGCGGCTTGCTGCGCCATGGCCGAGCCGATCGGCATGACGACGCTCAGGGCCAGCATGGCGCCCTGGGCGCGGCTGACGCGCATGTGCATTTTGGACTGTTTGATCATTTTTTTATTTCCCCATAATTTTAAGAACACAAAGTCTCACAACGTTTCCGACTTGTCCCCTGCCATACTCTTATTTTTTTACAAGCCGATCCGCCACTCCATTGCATTGGGCCACACTGAAGCGGCTGTTTAATGAAAAAAAGTGGAGTTCTTCGCAGGCGCTGCTGCAGACCTGCATCTTGAAGATGTCTGAAAGTGACCGGCTCATGACATTTCACAAATTTAATTCAAACGCCTATGTAACTGCAAGAATATTATTTACAAATGCGAAATATGGCCGCTGGATGGGACGCCCAAACAACACCCGCCCCCCCTTTACGAAAATTGACTTGACGCAAAAATTTTGAACCGGCCTTTTCGCCGGCCCCGGACATGCACGGCTTCGAGTCCACCTGACAAGTGGCGCTGGTGGCCCGGTTCGGGTCGTTGGCAGCAGGATCCCGGGCGGTGAAAATAATTGTGTTATTTAAAATTTATTGGCAATACATTTATAAAATCAAATCATGGCAATCCGCACCAATCTGGATATGGATGTACTGCGCAGCTTCGCTACCGCCTTTGAGCTGGGCAGCTTCGCGCGCGCCGCCGAACGGCTGGGCCGCTCGCAATCCGCGCTCAGCACGCAATTGCGCAAGCTGGAAGATCAGGTAGGCCAGGCGCTGGTGCAAAAATCCGGGCGCGGGCTGGCTCTGACGCCCGCTGGAGAAAACCTGTTCAGCTATGCCAAACGCCTGCTCGAATTGAACGATGAAGCGCTGGACGCCGTTCGCGGCGGCGCGGTGGAGGGATGGGTGCGGCTCGGCTTACCGCAGGATTTTGCGGAAAGCTGGTTGCCGGCGATTCTGGGACGATTTACACGGGCCAATCCCAAGGTTCGCGTCGAAGTCCGCGCCGAATCGAATGCCAGTTTGCTGGAGAAAACCATGAAGGGGGAGCTAGACCTGGCTTTGGCCTGGGGCAGCGGCGAGCATGCGCCTCACGCCGTGCGGATCGCCGATCTCCCGGTCGCCTGGATCGGACCTTCCGATTGGCCGGGCCTGCAAAGCCTGGGTTCGAAGCCGCTGGCCCTGGTGGCTTTCGAACAGCCATGCGTATTCCGCTCGGCCGGCATCGCCGCGCTCGACGCCGCAGGCATTCCATGGCGAATCACCTTCATCAGCGCCAGCCTCGCCGGTCTCTGGGCGGCGGCGGAAGCGGGACTCGGTATTACCCTGCGCACCGCCATCGGCATGCCCAAAACGCTAGCGGCGCTGGATCCCGCGCTCTCCGGCCTGCCCCCTCTTCCAGACGTACCGCTAGCCCTGCATCGCGCCGAGTTGGAGCCGGATGTCGCAGTGAGCCGGCTCGCCGGCATTTTGCGGGAAACGATTTCTGAGCAGCTTGGACCGCCTCGCCAACGTTCTTCGATTCTTTGAAATATACCCTTCAAAACTTTCACATTTTCGAAGCTCTTCGTCCTTGTTAAAGTGGGTATTCGCTCATTGCGATCAGCACTCGACCATAGAAAAGGAGCACTCAATGCCATTCATTAATGTCAAAATCGTCGGCCCGCAACTCGAGGCCAGCCAGACCGCCGCCATCCAGCAGGGAATGACCTCCCTGATGGCGGATATCTTGAATAAGCAAGCTGAACTTACCGCCGTATTGCTTGAGCAAGTTGCGAGCACGGCATGGGCCATCGGCGGCCAGATGGTTGCGCGCGCGGCCCACGTCGATGCAACGGTGAGCGAAGGCAGTAACACGCCTGAGCAAAAGGTCAGGTTTATTGCCGCGGCAAATGACTTGCTGCGCCAGGTGCTCGGTTCTGATCTGTCCGCCGTAACGTATGTCGTCATTCACGATGTGCCTAAAGACAGCTGGGGATACGACGGATTGACACAGGAACAGCGGGCGAAACAGCGCGGCTTAAGGGATTTGGGAGGATAGCCGGCAGCGCGATGCGGCGGCCCGGAACGCTTCGCCGCACCGGCCACAAAGCAAAAAGCCCAACCGTGAAGGATGGGCTTTTGCAGTGTTCTGGCTCCCCGACCTGGACTCGAACCAGGGACCTGCGGATTAACAGTCCGTCGCTCTACCAACTGAGCTATCAGGGAAAAGAGGCAACATTATATACGTTCCGAATTACACTATCAAGGTCTCTGACCGCGCCATCCGTTGCTATATGTTCTGCTGCCTTTCGGATTAATCTTTCGATTGATCCGAAGAAGCAAGATATTAAAGGACTTTGGCGATGGCGTCAATGACGATATCGATATTGCGCGAATTCAAGGCGGCGACGCAGATGCGGCCGGTATCCAGCGCGTAAATCGATTCGCCGCGCAAGCGCTCGACCTGGGCCTTGGTCAGGCCGGAATACGAGAACATGCCGACTTGTTCGCGGACGAATTCGAAGTCGTGGCCAAGCGCCTTTTCCTTCAGCTTTTGCACGAACTCGCCGCGGGTATTGCGGATGCGTACGCGCATGCCGGCCAGTTCCTCTTCCCACAACTGGCGCAGTTCCGGCGTCGCCAGCACGGTGGCGACCACCTTGCCGCCGTGGATAGGCGGGTTGGAATAGTTGGTGCGCACCACGCGCTTGAGTTGCGACAGCAGGCGCGCCGCTTCCTCGGCGCTGGAGGCGACGACGCTGAGGGCGCCGACGCGCTCGCCGTACAGCGAAAACGACTTCGAGAACGAATTCGAGACCAGCAGCGGCACGCCGGTGGCGGCGAAGCGGCGCACCACGGCGCCGTCTTCGGCGATGCCGGCGCCGAAGCCCTGGTAAGCCATGTCGAGGAAAGGCACCAGGCCGCCGGCGGCGACGGCGGCGATCACCTGATCCCACTCGGCCGGGCTGAGGTCGGCGCCGGTCGGGTTGTGGCAGCAGGCGTGCAGCACGACGATGGAACCGCGCGGCATGGCCTTCAGGTCGGCCAGCATGGCGGCGAAATCGACGCCGTGGCTGGCGTCGTCGTAATAGGCGTAGTTATTCACGGTGAAGCCGGCGCTTTCAAACAGCGCGCGGTGGTTTTCCCAGCTCGGGTTGCTGATGTAGACCTGGGCGCCCGGAGCGAAACGCTTGAGGAAGTCGGCGCCGATTTTCAGCGCGCCGGTGCCGCCCAGCGATTGCACGGTGATCGCGCGGCGCTCTTGAATCACGGCGCTGTCAGCCCCAAATACCAGTTCCTGCACGGCCTTGTCGTAGGCGGCCAGGCCGTCGATCGGCAGGTAGCTGCGCGGCGCCGGCTGCTCCATCAGCAAAGCCTCGGCCTTGCGCACGCACGAAAGCAGCGGCACTTTACCGTTGTCGTCATAATAGACGCCGACGCCGAGATTGATCTTGGCCGGATTTTGGTCGGCGTTGAAAGCCTCGGTAATGCCCAAAATAGGGTCGCGTGGCGCCATGTCGATGGCGCTGAAAAGAGTCGCAGGGGTCGCAGAAACAGGTGGGTTCGTCATGATAAGATTGAATTCGATTGGAAGCAGCTTCGCAGCGGAGTTGTAGACAGCGTCCCAAATAAATAACCGTTCCAGGGCCGCTAGCAGGCTACTATTCTAACAAAGGTCTGATTCGTATGGCTGATTTATCGATACCCGGCAACACTGAACCGACCGTGGTCTCCTTTCCCGACTCCCCGTTCAAGCTGCACCAGCCCTTCCCGCCCGCCGGCGACCAGCCCACGGCGATCGCCCAGCTGGCCGAAGGCATCGAAGACGGCCTGTCGTTCCAGACCCTGCTCGGCGTCACCGGCTCCGGCAAGACTTATACGATGGCCAACGTGATCGCCCGCATGGGCCGGCCGGCCATCATTTTTGCGCCGAACAAGACGCTGGCGGCGCAGCTGTATGCGGAGTTCCGCGAATTCTTCCCGCAGAACGCGGTGGAATATTTCGTGTCGTACTACGATTACTACCAGCCGGAAGCCTATGTGCCGCAGCGCGACCTGTTCATCGAAAAGGATTCGTCGATCAACGAGCATATCGAGCAGATGCGCCTGTCCTGCACCAAGTCGCTGATGGAACGGCGCGACGTGGTCATTGTGGCAACCGTGTCGGCGATCTACGGTATCGGTAATCCGAACGAATACCACAAGATGATCCTGACCTTGCGCGCCAAGGACAAGATCAGCCAGCGCGACGTGATCGCGCGCCTGATCCAGATGCAATACACCCGCAACGAAGTCGATTTTGCGCGCGGCACCTTCCG
>DASYLQ010000355.1:0-14566 GCA_036009485.1 Janthinobacterium sp. | reverse complement strand
CCGGCGCCGGCCGAAGTGGTCGCCTATGTCTCGTTGGTGAACGAAGCCATGGGCTTTCCCGAACGTCCCGTGCCGCTGGACGTGCCGGCCGACTTCCTCGCCGACGTGCGCGGCGCCATCGATGACATGCCGGCCGTCGTCAAGCGCCTGTTGCAAGGCGAATTGCTGGCCGTGGTGTTCGCCCGGGGCCTCGGCTCGTCGGCCATCACCGACATCGTCGTGCGTCCGGACGGTAGCGTCATCGGCGCGGTGGTGGCGCTGGATTTTGACGCCTTCGCCGGCCGCAGCGCCAACGGCTGGGCGACATGGAAGGAAAACACGCCTTTTACCGCGTCGACGGCGATGACGCTGGAAGCCTTCATCGCCGCGCCGCGCGACGACAACCGCAAGTACGCGCTGCAATACCTGCTGCTGCATGAATTCGGCCATGTGCTCACCTTTGGCAAGGCCATGATCCCGGATTGGTGGATAGATCCGCAGACCATGCTGGACAGCGACGACTACACTTTCCTGCCGCTGGCCTGGCAAGTCGGTGACAACAAGCACATCGTTCCGCTGCCGGAAAACGACTTCGCGCTACGCTCCAGGGTCGCCTATTATTCGGGCGCGAAGCTGTCCGGCGACGAGATGGTTCCCGCCTACCAGGCGCTGCAACAGACCAATTTCGCGACGCTGTACGCGGCCACCAATGTCTATGAGGACTTCGCCGAATCCTTCGTCACCTATGTGCATACGGTGTTGATGAAGAAGCGCCTGGAAATCCGCATCTGCCGCGACGGCCAGATCGTCCTGCAGCCGCCGGCCTACTGGGGCAGTGCCCGCAGCGCCGTGAAAGAGCGCTTCATGCAAGCCTTCCTCGGCACTTAGGGCGCCGCTGTGCGGCTCAGGGGGTGGCGTTGGCGATGACGGCGGCGATGCGATCGAGCGCCGCCAGCGCATCGGCTATCGCCGCATCCGCCGCTCCATTCCCGTAAGTGCCGGCGATCATCGGCGCGCTGGCGCCGATGCGCAGGGCGCTCACCGGCACGCCTTCGCGCTCGCCGCAGGCGACCGGCTGGCCCAACAAGAAGCGCCGGCCGTCGGCGCCGGCCTGGCGCAGGCCGCGGTACAGCCGCAAGGTTTCTTCGCGCGCCAGCGGGCGCCGGCCGGCCGCGCCGGGCGCATATAGCACGAAAGGGAAGATGCTTTGCAGTTCGTCCCAGCCGCCGTCCCGGTGTGCGCCCGGCTCGTCCCGAAACAAGGCGGCGCGCCGCAAGGGCGCCGCCGGCAGCGTTTCAAAGCAGGCCTGGTCTTCCAGGCGCCTCCGCACGGCTTGCCCGAAGCTGCGCAGGAAGGCCGCGGCGAAGCTGTCCGGCACTGCGCAAAAGGCGCGTAATTCCGCGATCGCCGCTTCCCAGCGCAGCAGCAAGCCGAAGTTCGCTCCCGGCGCCAGCGATGCCCCGGCGCGCCATGCGGCCGGCCAGTCGGCGGCGCAGGAATAGGCTTGCGCGCCGGGCGCCAGCGCCGTGCCGCGATGGCGTGCCGCGAGCGCCGGCGGGACCAGCAGCAAGCCGCAAAAGGTCGGGCCGGAGACGAACTTGGAACCGGTCAGCGCCACCAGGCAATCCTGCGCCAGGTAAGCCCGTAGCGTGCGCGCCGACAGACGGAACTGGCAGGCGTCGACCAGCACTTCCACCCGGCCCGGCCAGCGCCGCTTCAGTTCCAGCGCGGCGACGATGGATGGCGCGATCAGGCCGGTTTTGCTGACGTCGGTGAGCACCAGCAGCACGCGCTTGCCCAATGCGGCGGCGGTGTCGGCGCGGGCCCTGCAATCGGCGTCGACGCTGTCCGCCGCCAGCAGGGCGCCGTCGCCGCGGCGCAGCGCCAGCGTGGCCAGTTCGCCGTGCCAGCCGCCGACCGGCATGCCTTTGGCGACGTCGGCGCCGGCGGCCGTGAGCGGGTTGAAATGGCGGCCCTGCAGCGCCGCCGGCAAGCCGCTGCCGGTTTCTTCGGGCGCCGCCATCAGCGTCAATTGCGGCTGCAGCCATAAGGCCGCCAGCAGGTGCAAGTCGGTGCCGGAGGCGGCCAGCACGGCCTCGACGCCGTCGCCGGGAACGCAGCCGCACAGCAACGGCAGTACAGCGCGCTGGCGGGTCGCGTGGCGCGCATACACCTGGTCCGGCCCGTGATGCCGCAGCTGTTCCAGCAGCGTCTGGCGCAGCGCGGCGGCGGCGCCCTGGCCGCGCGCCGAAATGACCGAGGCGGTGGACGAGCCGAGTTGCACCAGGCCGGGGTCGGGCCGCGCGCCGCAGCCGTACATCGACAGGCCGGTGAGCGGATCGGGGGCGATGCGCAAGTCGCCGCCGCGGACCAGCAGCGCCTCGGTCTCGGGCAGGAAGGGGCCGCTGTCCATGGCGGCTGGCCTAGCCGGCGGCCGCCTTGCGGCGCGTTTGCTCGAGCATCCGGCGGAAGGCGTCGAACACCTTTTGCATCGCCGGCTTCTTGTACGGGTACATGTCTTCCGGGTCCATCGCATGCACGATCATGGCGTTGTCGACTTCGAAGATGAGCAGCTCGCCGGCCGGCGTCTCGGCGCAATCGATGCCGAGGTAGGGCAGGCCCATGCGCTGGTCTATCGTCCGCAGCGCTTCGGCGTGGCGGCGGGCGAAGCCGGCGTCGAAGCCGGCCATGGCGACGGCTTCCTCGGCGCGCTTGGCGGCGCTTTCGTGCATGCCGGCGTTCAGGTAATGGATCATCCAGTGCGAGGACACGGCGAAGTGGCAGATAAACGGCCGGCCGTCGATCAGCACGATGCGATACTTGCGGAACTGGCCGTCGGCGCTGCTGTAGTCGACGAAGCGCGAGACGTAAAAGCGCTCGGCGCCGACGCGCGCCAGGTAGCCGGCGATGTCGGCGGGGGCGGCCATTTTTTCCAGGTCGGCGCCGGCGTGGGAGCCGATCGGCCGCACGATCAGCGGGAAGCCGTCGCCCGGCAGCACGGCGCCGACGGCCGTGCGGCCATCGCCCAGGGCGGCCAGCGTGGCGCGGTCGATGCGCGCGGTGACCGGCATGTCCAGGCCCGCGACGTTCGCCAGCGCGGCGCAGACGCCGTCGCGCGACAGTACGGCGATGCGCTCGGGACGGTTGATGACGGGGCGCGGCCAGTGTTCGATGAAGCTGGCCAGGCGCGCCAGCAAGGGCCGGTTGGCTTCCGATTCGGCCAGCGCCACCAGCATCACGTCATGCTCCGGCACGACATTCGGCCAGTCCGATTCCAGCGTCAGGTAGAGCAGGTCGAGCGAGACGTCGGAGTCTTCCAGCAGGAATTCGACCGGCATGTTCGACATCAGGTCGCCCGGCCCCATGATCACCAGCAGGCGCAGGCCATTGCCGTCCTGGCGCGCGGCCGCGATGGAATACAGCTGGCGCATGCGGATCGCTTCCAACTGCAGCTTCAGGGCCACTTCACGGTCGCCGGTAATCTGCAGGTAGGTCGAACAATCGAGGTAGGCGTTGGCGTCGGTGGGATTCGCCTGGGCCCGTTCCAGCAGGGCGATGCCGAGCGACGCCACGTCCTGTTTCAGGAAGGCCATGCGCATCAGCGGCGGCACGCCGATCAGCGGAGAGAAGGGCAGGGCTGCATTGGCGGTCTTGTCGGTCATCGGTGGTTCCAGTGGTGTCGCCGCGTTCGCGGCGCATAAGGCGCATAAGGCGCATCGGACGTCATCGTGCAGCGGTGCCGGCTCATGCGCAGCGCGCCTTGCCGAGGGCCAGCACGGCATTCAGCATGGCGTCGATATCGGGCGCGCCGGTGCGGTGGTTGACGATCGCGGTGCGGATCGCCAGCTTGCCTTGTATGGTCGTGGTGGAGGGCGCCGCCAGGCCCGATTCCTGCAGGTCGGCGACGATCTCCAGGTTGATCTGGTCGGACAGGGCGTCGGCGCAGCGGTAGCGGAAGCAGACGATGTTCAGGGTCACCGGCGCCAGCAGTTCCAGCATCGGCTCGGCCTCGACCCGCGCCGCCAGGTAGCGCGCCAGCCGGCAGGTTTCGGAAATCGTCCGGCCCAGCTTGTCGGCGCCGTAGACTTTCAGCGTGAACCAGGTTTTCAAGGCGCGGAAGCTGCGCGACAGGTCGGGCCCGAAATCGCAGGGCCAGGGCGAGGCGCCGGCCAGGCCGCGCGCCTCGCGCCGCAGGTAGGCGGCCGGCGCGGCGAAGGCGTCCATGTGCAGCTCGGCGTCGCGCACCAGCAGGAAGCCGGCGTCGTAGGGCACCTGGCCCCATTTATGGAAGTCGAAGGCGATCGAATCGGCGCGTTCGATCCCCGCCAGCAGCGGCGCCACGTCCGGCGCCAGCATGCCGAGCGCGCCGAAGGCGCCGTCGACGTGGAACCACAAGCGCTCGCATTGGCTCAGTTCGGCCAGCGCCGCCAGGTCGTCGACCGCGCCGGTGTCCACCGTGCCGGCGGTGCCGGCGACGAAGAAGGGCCGCAGGCCGGCCTGGCGGTCGGCCGCGATGGCCCGCCGCAGCGCGTCCAGGTCCATCTGCTGGCCTTGGTTCACGGGGATCAGGCGCAGCGCCGCGGAGCCCAGGCCGGACAAGTCCATCGCCTGGGCGATGCAGCCGTGCGCCGCGGCCGAGGTGTAGGCCGCCAGTTGCGGGCCGGATGCGCGCAGGCCGGCGTGCCGCGCCGCGCTGCCGAGCGTGGCGGTGCGCGCCACCAGCAGGCCCATCAGGTTGGCCATCGAAGTGCCGGTGACGAAAACGCCGCTGGCGGTCTGGGGGAAGCGAAACAGTTCGCGCATCCAGCGGACGATTTGCCGCTCGACTTCGACCGGCATCTGGTTGCGCCCGCCGAGGTTGGCGTTCAGGCCGGCCGCCAGCATTTCCGCCAGCATGCCCACCGGGGCGCCGCCGCCGTGCACCCAGCCCATGAAGCCGGGATGGACATTGCCGACCGCGTAGGGCAGGACGTCGCGCATGAAAGTGCGGTGCGCTTCGGCCAAGTCGCCGGGGCCGCGCGGCAGCGGTTCGGAAAAGCGCTCCCGCGTTTCCGGCGGGATCGGCTGCCATACGGGCCGCTCGCGGATGTGTTCGATGTAGTCCAGCATATCGTCGAGCATCCGGTGGCTTTGGGCGCGAAAGGCCGCCCAGTCTTGTGGATCCAATGAGCCGTCTTCAGGTTTCTGCATCGCCATACGCCGGGATAAGATAAAACCGATTATCGCATCGGAAAACCATTCTGCGCGGAATTTTCATTGCAGGAATAAGCCTGCTTTTCAAGCTTTTCTCCTGCCTTGCCGCGGAAATAAGTCCATGGAACCAGGCTCAAGGCCAAGTAAGGGCGGTCCCGGTTTTTCTTGAGAGCGCAGCGGGGGAGATACCCTCGCCGCTTTTTTAAGCTCAGCGCATCCCTGTGGTTTTCCTCGCCTCGAACAGCGCCGCGTCGATTGAAAACGAATAGTCTTCCTGTACCTGGAAATAGGCCGAGGCCTCGTCCGGGGCGGAATCGAACAGGCTGCGGATCGCCTCGATGCGCTGCGGCGGCGTGCGCATGCGCCCGGTCCAGTCGCCGAACTGCATCTGCAGTTTCCATTCGCTGCGGCAGGCATGCGCAAAGCCGGCGGCGGCCAGCATCCGCGACCATTCCGACTGGATGGCGCGGCGGCAGCGGCGCCGAATCTTTTGCAATTCATGTTCCTCGAACCGGGCGCCCGCGAGTTGATCGCCGACTGGCCCGAGCGCGCCAGCCGGCTGGTGGCGGAGTTCCGCGCCGATTGCGGCAAGCATGCCGGCCAGGAGCCCTTGCTGGGACTGATCGATGGCCTGGCCCGTTGCAGCGCCGAATTCCAGCGGCTGTGGACCTCGCAGCATGTGCTGGGCCGGGAAGGCGGCGTGCGACGCTTCCGCCACGTCGGACCAGGCGAACGGACGTTTGAACAGATGACCTTCCACCTGGCCGGGCGGCGCGACTTGAAGCTGGTGATGCTGTTGCCGGCGTCCATGTAGTCTGCGCTGCCTGGTATTTGTTGTTACATTGCAACGTCGTTTTACGTATCGTCTACATTTCCCCTTAGGCAACAAGCCTCTTCTCAACTTTTACTTTTGAAAAAAAGTATGTAAGGATTTTCCTATAGGCATTTAATTCGGTTACATTGAGCGGGCAAGAGAATCACGGGCCAGGGCCGGTATGGTCCGTGGGATCGCACGTCCTGATTTTCTCGGCTTAACTAATATGCAATGAATGGAAAAACAAATGCCAAGCATAATCATGAATTTGAATATCGGTAAACGCCTGCTGCTGGGTTTTGCCGTGGTCTTGCTATGCTCCCTGATCGCGATCGGAGTCGGCATTACGCGCCTGAGTGCGGTGGCCGAATCGACCAAGACATTGTTGAACGAACCGTTGGCGACCGAACGCATGGTCAGCGACTGGTACCGCATCGTCTACGCCGGCATGCGCCGCAGCCTGGCGATCGCGAAAAATAACGATTCGTCGCTGGCCACCTTTTTCGCCGGCGAGGTGGACGATGCGACGACCAGTTCCGCCAAGCTGCAAAAACAAATCGAGCCGCACATCAATTCGGACCGGGAAAAAGCCCTGTGGAGCGAGTTGATGACGATGCGCAAGGCCTATCTGGATGCGCGCGACCAGTCCATCACCCTGAGAAAGGCCGGCAAGGGCGATGAAGCGTCGGCGCTGGTCGAAAACACCTTCGCGCCGGTGGCCAGGGCCTATGGCGAAAAAATCCATGAACTGCAGAGTGAGGAGCGCGACCAGATCAACCACACCGCCGACGACATCCAGAACATCTACCTCGCCAGCCGCAACCTGATGCTGGCGCTGGCGGCGGTGATCGTGCTGTTCGTGATGGTTTGCGCCTGGCTGCTGACGAATTCGATCACCGCGCCGCTGGCGCGCGCGGTGCAGGTGGCGCGCCAGGTGGCGGGCGGCGACCTGACCGCCGAGATCGACGTCCATTCAAAGGACGAGACCGGGCAATTGCTGGACGCCCTGCGCGACATGAATGCCAACCTGTCCGGCCTGGTGTCGGGCGTGCGCGGTTCGACCGAGACGATCACGGTGGCGTCGCAGGAAATCGCCGCCGGCAATGCCGACCTGTCCAGCCGTACCGAGTCGCAAGCCAGTTCGCTGGAGCAGACCAGCAGCTCGATGGAGGAACTGACCAGCACCGTGCGGCAAAACGCCGACAATGCGCGCCAGGCCAACCAACTGGTGATATCGGCCAGCGGCGTCGCCGTCAAGGGTGGGGCGGTGGTGAACCAGGTGGTCGACACGATGAACGGCATCAAGGACAGTTCGCGCAAGATCGCCGACATCATCGGCGTCATCGACGGCATCGCCTTCCAGACGAATATCCTGGCGCTCAACGCGGCGGTGGAAGCGGCCCGCGCCGGTGAACAGGGCCGCGGCTTTGCGGTGGTGGCCAGCGAAGTGCGCAACCTGGCGCAGCGCTCGGCTTCGGCGGCGAAGGAAATCAAGACCCTGATCGTCGGTTCGGTCGAGCAGGTCGACCATGGCAGCAAGCTGGTCGACGAGGCCGGCCGCACGATGAGCGAGATCATGAGCAGCGTGCAGCACGTGGCCGACATCATGGCCGAGATCACCGCCGCCAGCCGCGAACAGAGCGAGGGCATCGAACAAGTCAATCGGGCGATCACGCAGATGGATGAGATGACGCAGCAAAACGCCGCGCTGGTGGAGCAGGCCGCGGCGGCGGCCGGAAGCATGGAACAACAGGCGCAGGCGCTGGCCCAGGCGGTCGCCGTGTTCAAGACGGCGCCGGCCTCCGGCGCCATGCGCCCGGCGCTGGCGCGGCCGGCGCCGCCTTTGCGCATCGCCTGATGGAGCGGGCCTTGGTATAAATCGTTTATTTGTTTTGTTTATTTGTTTTACATCGCCGCAAATTTTCTCTAGAAACGGCCTTTTCGCTGCGGCGGAAAGGCCGAGGGGACCTCCCCAACGTCGCTTGGACGGTTCCGGGCGCTCACGTACAGGAACAATCATGTCTGACTCCAGCACTGCGCGCAGCTTTTCGCGCATCCAACGCTTGCCCCCCTACGTTTTTAACATCACCACCGAACTGAAAATGGCGGCCCGCCGCCGCGGCGTGGACATCGTCGACATGTCGATGGGGAACCCGGACGGCGCCACGCCGCAGCACATCGTCGACAAGCTGGTCGAGGTGGCGAAGCGGCCCGACACGCACGGCTATTCGGCCTCGAAAGGCATCCCGCGCCTGCGCCGCGCGATCGCGCACTGGTACCGGCAGCGCTATGAAGTGGAGCTCGACCCGGACTCGGAAGCGATCGTCACGATCGGCTCGAAGGAAGGGCTGGCGCACCTGATGCTGGCCACGCTGGACCGCGGCGACACGGTGCTGGTGCCGAATCCCAGCTATCCGATCCACATCTACGGCGCCGTCATCGCCGGCGCCGACATCCGCTCGGTGCGCATGAGTCCCGGCGTGGATTTTTTCGCCGAGCTGGAACGCGCCATCCGCGAAAGCTACCCGAAGCCGAAGATGATGGTGCTGGGCTTCCCGTCGAACCCGACCGCCCAATGCGTCGAGCTGGAATTCTTCGAGCGCGTCGTCAAACTGGCGAAGGAGCACGACATCCTCGTCGTGCACGACCTGGCTTACGCCGACATCGTCTTCGACGGCTACAAGGCGCCGTCGATCATGCAGGTGGCGGGCGCGCGCGACGTCGCGGTGGAGTTTTTCACACTCTCGAAAAGCTACAACATGGCCGGCTGGCGCATCGGCTTCATGGTCGGCAACAAGGAACTGGTGGCGGCGCTGGCGCGCATCAAGAGCTACCACGACTACGGCAGCTTCACGCCGGTGCAGGTGGCCGCCATCGCCGCGCTGGAAGGCGACCAGGCTTGCGTCGGGGAGATCTGCGCCAAATACCAGAGCCGGCGCGACGTGCTGGCCAGGGGCTTGCACGAGGCGGGCTGGATGGTCGAGATCCCCAAGGCGTCGATGTACATCTGGGCGCGCATCCCGCCGGACTACCGCCATCTCGGCTCGCTGGAATTCGCCAAGCTGCTGCTGAAGAAGGCCAGGGTCAGCGTCTCGCCGGGCATCGGCTTCGGCGAATACGGCGACGAATACGTGCGCTTCGCGCTGATCGAAAACGAGGGCCGCATCCGCCAGGCGATCCGCGGCATCAAGGCCATGCTGCGCGAAGGGCCGGCGCCGTCCTGAAACCACGCAGATCGCACCTGCGCGGGAGCGGCGGTCTTGCGCTTGACGACAAGCGGATAGGCCGCGGCCCATTCCCGTCCGGGCGCATTCCATGTTCAATCCCGGGCATCCCACGGCGGCGTGTCCTTGAATGCATCGGCCAGGAAGTCGATCATCACGCGCACCTTGGCGCTCAGGTGGCGCCGGCTCGGGTAGACCGCCAACACGTCAAGCCCGCCATCTATGCCGGACCCGCGCCGGCCGGTTTCAGCGACCACACGGTCCAGGTCAACGGCGTGAAGACATATTACAAAATCGGCGGCAAGGGCAGTCCGGTGATCTTGTTGCACGGCTATGCCGAAACCGGCCATGGGTAGGCGCCGGTGATGGGCGACCTGGCCAAAACCCATATCGGGCGAAAAAGCCGGCGGTCCTTTCCTGATCGATCAAGCCACCTTCATCCAGTAATGCATGGGCAGCGCCCCGGGGCAGTTCGAGACCTTCATGGACGCCGCATTCCCTCTCCCTTCCTGCTCCGCCTCTCTCGATTCCCGCAGGAAAACCATAACTCCATCCTGGGTTAGGTAGCGCACTGTGCCCCGCATCGATAGGGCATATTGTTTGTCCTGATGCAACGTTGCCAATGCAGCACTAAAATGGCGTCGGCATGAGAATATTGTCTTCTAAATAATGTTCAGCCGGCATATTTGATGTAGAGCAAGGATGCATTGTCTTTCCATTTTTATTCGTCAGGCAAACGGGGAAAATCGTGATTCCGGTCAGCAGATCGAAGTCATGAGTTGACTCTTTTAGATCATTTTTAAAGGAAAAAAATCATGAATACGACTGACAAAGCGGGCGTGGCTGAAATCGACAACGCAATGAACGGCGCGGCGCAAGCCGGCCGGCCAGCCGGTAGCGACAGCCGTGCCGAATGGCATGGCGCGATCGACAAGGCGGCCGACAAGGCTCATCCGGTCATCGACCGACTGGCCGATACCGCGCATCCGACCATCGACCGCCTGGCCAACACCGCCCACGGCGGCGTCGACAAGGTGGGCGACACCATCAACAAGGCCAGCGCCAGCATCGACGAGCTGTCGGTCACGCTGGCCGAGCGCAGCAAGCAACTGGGCCAGGCCTGCAAGCGTTTTGCCGAGACCGGCCGCGGTTATGTCCGCAACCGTCCGGCCACGTCGCTGCTGGTGGCTGTCGCCGCCGGTTATGGCCTGTCGAAACTGATGGGCTCGCGCAAGTAACTGCAGGTGCTTCCGGTGTTACCGGCCGGCCCTGCCGGCCGCTGAGTAATTAAAAATAAGTTCATCGAGGAGAGCACTCATGCAAACAGAGCCGCCAGTCGTGGGCGTCCATCCGCAAGATAATGCCGCAGTCAATGCCGCAGCGGGCGTCAGCCACGCCCATGCATCCGGTGTTTCATGGAGCGCGGTGCTGGCCGGCGCCGTCGCCGCCGCCGCATTGTCATTCATCCTGCTGATCCTGGGTTTCGGCCTTGGCCTGTCGGCCGTGTCGCCCTGGTCGTATAGCGCCTCCACCATGGGCAAATCCAGCATTGTCTGGCTGGCCTTCATGCAACTGGCCTCGGCCGGCGTCGGCGGCTACCTGGCCGGACGCCTGCGCGTCAAATGGGCCGCCGTGCATACCGATGAAGTGTATTTCCGCGACACGGCGCACGGCTTGCTGGCCTGGGCCGTCGCCACCCTGCTGACCGCCGGCCTGATGGCCGGCGCCATCCATGGCGCGATCGACGCCGGCGCCGCCAACGCCGCCGCCCAAATGGCCGGCCGCATGGCGCCCGTCGCGATGAACAATGGCGCCGGCGGCGCCAACCCGGTCAGTTATTTCAGCGACATGCTGATGCGTACCGAGCCGGCCACGCCGGATACCGACAACGGCGCCATGCGCCTGGAAATCGGCCGCGTCTTCGCCCACGACTTGCGCAGCGGTGCGCTGGCGCCGGACGACCGCCAGTATCTGGCGGCCATGCTGGCCAAACGCACCGGCCTGGCCCCCGCCGACGCCCAGCGTCGCGTCGACGATGTGTACGCCCGCTTGAGCAAAGCCAGCGCAGATGCTCAGGCAGCCGCCAGGGAAGCGGCAGACAAGGCGCGCAAAGCGGCGGCGTATTCCGCTTTGTGGATGTTCGTCGCCTTGCTCATCGGAGCCTTCGCCGCCAGTTTGTGCGCCACCTTCGGCGGTCGACAGCGCGATCGGATCGGCCGTTGATGCAACACCGGCCCTTTACCTGAATAATCGATCCCAACCGGAGAAAAACATGCGCTCACTCTTACTGTGGTTCCTAGGCGTGCCCATTCCAGTCATCATCCTGATTGCCTTGTTCGCGCGCTGATTGCTGGTCTTTCATCCTTGATTCATTCGTCCTCCGCCGGATTTCCGGCGGACGGCGATTCTTACGCGAGGTTTATGCCATGGTCAATAAAAACAATCCGGTGCGCCCTGTTGACGGCGCCGGCTCCATTTTGAGCACCGTTTCCGGTCCCTCCGACGCGCCGCCGCCTGAAAGCCTGGGCCGCGACGCCATACACGCCATAGAACTGCTGGAAAAAGTGGTGGCTGGCCAGGAGTTGGCGGCCGAGACCCAGTTCAATCCCAACAAGCCGGACGAATATGGCGAGGCTGCTTACACGCCCGAGGCGGGCGTGACGCACGAGCCGTCGGACGAGTCGGCCACCGCCAGCACGGCCACCGAAACCACGGTCTCGCCCAAGGTCGGCGAAGGCGTGCCGCCGCAGGGCGTGAACCCGCTCAACGGTCCGCTCGACCGGGTGCGCATCGACGCATCGGACCAGCGCCTGACCACCAACCAGGGCGTGCCGGTGGCGACCAACCAGGATTCGCTGAAGATCGGCCTGCGCGGGCCGACGGGGCTGGAGGATTTCATCCTGCGCGAAAAGATCACCCATTTCGACCATGAGCGCATTCCCGAGCGCGTCGTGCATGCGCGCGGCTCGGCGGCGCACGGCTATTTCGAGTCTTACCAGGACCTGTCCGGCCTGACCCGCGCCGCGCCCTTCGCCGCGCCCGGCAAGCGCACCCCGGTGTTCGTGCGTTTCTCCACCGTGGCCGGCGAGCGCGGCTCGGCCGACACCGTGCGCGACGTGCGCGGTTTCGCCGTCAAGTTTTATACGGACGAAGGCAACTGGGACCTGGTCGGGAATAACATCCCGGTTTTCTTCATCCAGGATGCGATGAAGTTTCCCGACCTGATACACGCCGTCAAGCCGGAGCCGCACAACGCCATCCCGCAAGCGGCCAGCGCGCACGACACCTTCTGGGACTTCGCCTCGCTGATGCCGGAAATCGCCCACATGCTGATGTGGCATACCTCGGACCGCGCCATCCCGCGCAGCTTCCGCACCATGCAGGGCTTCGGCGTGCATACCTTCCGCCTGGTGAACGCCCAGGGTGTTTCAGTGTTTTGCAAATTCCACTGGAATCCGATGGCCGGCACCCATTCCCTGGTGTGGGACGAGGCGGTCACCATCGCCGGCGCCGACCCCGACTTCCACCGCCGCGACCTGTGGGAAGCGATCGAGTCGGGCGAATTCCCGGAATGGGAACTGGCGCTGCAAGTGTTTACCGAAGAGCAGGCTGAACAGTTCGAGTTCGACGTGCTCGACCCGACCAAGATCGTGCCGGAAGAACTGGTGCCGCTGACACCGGTCGGCAAGCTGGTCTTGAACCGCAACCCCGACAATTTCTTCGCCGAGACGGAGCAGGTGGCGTTTTGCACCGCCCACATCGTGCCGGGTATCGACTTCAGCAATGATCCGCTGCTGCAGGGCCGCATTCACTCGTACCAGGATACCCAGATCAGCCGCCTGGGCGGCGCCAATTTCCACGAAATCCCGATCAACTCGCCGGTGGCGCCGGTGCAAAACAACCAGCGCGACGGCATGCATCGCCAGGGCATCAACCGCGGCCGCGTGGCCTATGAGCCGAACTCGCTGGCCGGCGGCTGTCCCTTCCAGGCCGGCGCGGCCGGTTTCACCAGCTTCCCTCAGCCCATCCAGGGCGACAAGGTGCGCGGCCGGCCGGAGAAATTCGCCGACCATTATTCTCAGGCGCGCCTGTTCTGGATCAGCCAGACGCCGCCCGAGCAGGCGCACATCGTCAAAGCCTTCCGCTTCGAGCTGACCAAGGTGCAGACCCCGGCCATCCGCAGGCGCGTCGTGTCGCTGCTGGTGAATATCGACCCCGTCCTGGCCGGCGGCGTCGCCGACGGCCTGGGCATCGAGGTGCCGCCGCCGCTGCCGCTGGCCTCGACGCTGCCGGTGCCGGTGTATGCGCCGTCGCCGGCGCTGTCGCTGCTGCACCGGCCCGGCGTCACCGGCATCCATACCAAGCGCGTGGCGATCCTGATCGCCGCCGGCGTCGACGGCGCCGACGTGCACCGCATCTACCGCTCCTTGCTGGAAGACGGCGCCGTGCCGCGCCTGGTGTCCAGCCAGCTGGGCAAGGTGGCGACGGCGCATGGCCACACCCTGGACGTCGAGATTTCCATGGAAACCGGACCGTCGGTGCTGTATGACGCGGTGGTGATCCCGGACGGCGCGGCGTCGGCGCAGAAGCTGGGCATGGATGCGCATGCGCTCGATTTCGTCCGCCTGCAGTACCGCCACTGCAAGCCTATCCTGGTGGTGGGCGAGGGCGCCGCCTTGCTGGCCAAGGCCGGCATTCCGGCCAGGCTGCCGGACGGCAGCCCCGACCCGGCCCTGATCGGCGCCGAGGACGAGGACCTGGCGCAGGCGCTGAACGCCTTCAAGGCTGTGCTGGCCGGTCCGCGTACTTACCAACGCGAAACCGATCCGCCGGCGATCTGATCTAAGAGGCTATTCCGGTAGGGAGGCGGCAGCGGATGGCGATGCCCGGCGAGCGCGGACCAGACGGAAGGAGAACGCATGGCTGGCCATGCTACGACGAGCAACGCCGTCCCCGCTCGCCAGGCGCGCCAGCAGCGACGCATTACCTACTGGAATAGACTCTAAGTACAATAGCGATATATTCCCAGCAAAACAAGCTGGGAAATCCCTTCGGGCCAGTTGCGCGACTGCCAACGACAGCCGGCTGGCCCCCTTAAACTCTGCTTAAAAATCCGCCAAAAGCCGGCTAAAACACCGGATTCGGCCCCGAGCAGTCATTTCTGGATTGCATCGCACGCTGCCGCCTTCTACAATTCAAGCCTATTCATCCCGAGGGAACAGCATGATCTTTGGTATTGGACTGCACGTATTGGTGGCCTTGTTCTTTGCCGTCCACGCACTGCGCAACGGCCAGCAGATGTACTGGCTGTTCGTGCTCTTTTCGTTCCCCGTGCTGGGCAGCGTGGTTTATTTCC
>DASYLQ010000354.1:0-6676 GCA_036009485.1 Janthinobacterium sp. | reverse complement strand
TCGGTGGTGGTGGCGGTGGGCGAGGCCGGCGACAAGATCATGGCTGCGCTGGCGCAGCGCACGGCCGCGCTGAAGATCGGCGACGGCATGGCGGCCGACGCCGAAATGGGGCCGGTGGTGTCGGCCGCGGCCAGGCAGCGCATCGAGCGCCTGATCGGCGAGGGCGTCGAGCAGGGCGCGACACTGCTGGTCGACGGCCGCGGCCACCAGGTGGCGGGGCGCGAAAACGGCTTCTTCGTCGGCGGCACCCTGTTCGACCACGTCACGCCGGACATGACGATCTATAAGGAAGAGATTTTCGGGCCGGTGCTGTGCGTGGTGCGCCTGCCCGACGTGGCGGCGGCGGTCGAGCTGATCAACCGCAACGAATACGGCAACGGCGCCGCCGTGTACACCCGCGACGGCGGCGTGGCGCGCGAGTTCGTGCGCCTGATCCAGGTCGGCATGGTCGGCGTCAACGTGCCGCTGCCGGTGCCGATGGCCTTCAACAGCTTCGGCGGCTGGAAGCGCAGCATGTTCGGCGACCACCATGCCTACGGTCCGGAAGGCGTGCGCTTCTACACGCGCCACAAGGCCGTGATGCAGCGCTGGCCGAACACCGCCAGCGCCGGCGCCGAATTCGCTTTCCCGCAGATGAAATAAAAGCGCCGGCGCGGCGGCGCCGGGACCACAGCCCTCCCACCCACAGGCAGGAAGATGATGGAGTCCCGAACGATGATACAGTCCCTCGACTACATGCCCCGGCCCCAGGCCGGCAGCGCCGAACTGGCCGGGCATTTCAGCGACCTGGCGCCGGCGCTGACGGCGCGCCAGGCCGCCATCGAAAGCGCGCGCTGCCTGTATTGCTACGATGCGCCATGCACGCGCATCTGCCCGACCGGGATCGACGTCGCCAGCTTCATCAGCAATATTCACGAAGACAACATCAACGGCGCCGCCGCCGGCATCCTCCGGCAAAACATCTTCGGCGGCAGTTGCGCGCGCGTCTGCCCCACCGAGATCCTGTGCGAGGCCGCCTGCGTGCGCAACCACGACGCCGAAGGCCAGCCGGTGAAGATCGGCCTGCTGCAGCGCTACGCCACCGACCACATGACGTTTTCCGGCCATCCGTTCGCGCGCGCGCCGGCCACCGGCAAGACCATCGCCGTGGTCGGCGCCGGCCCGGCCGGATTGTCTTGCGCGCACCGCCTGGCGATGCTGGGCAACGACGTCGTCGTCTACGAGGCGCGGGAAAAGGCCGGCGGCCTGAATGAATACGGCATCGCCAAATACAAGCTGACCGGCGACTTCGCGCAAGAGGAGGTGGCTTTCCTGCTCGGCATCGGCGGCATCCGGATCGAATACGGCCAGGTCCTGGGCCGGCAGGTCCAGTTGCGCGAGCTGCACGGCCAGTACGACGCCGTGTTCCTGGCGCTGGGCCTGGGCGCCAGCCGCCGGCTCGGCCTCGCCGGCGAAGACGCGCCCGGCCTGCTGGCCGCGGTCGACTATATCGCGGCCTTGCGCCAGGCTTCCGACCTGGGCGCGCTGCCGCTGCCGCCGCGCGTCATCGTCATCGGCGCCGGCAATACGGCGATCGACATGGCGGTGCAGATCCGGCGCCTGGGCGCCGAAGAAGTCACGCTGGCGTACCGCCGCGGCGAGGAAAGCATGACGGCGACGCGGCACGAGCAGGACATCGCCAAGGCCCACCAGGTGCGCATCCGCACCTGGGCCCAGCCGCGCCAGGTGCTGCTGGACGAGGCGGGCCGGGTGGCCGGCATGCGCTTCGAGAAAACCGCGCCGGCCGACGTCAATGGCCGGCTGGCGGGAACCGGCGAAACTTTCGACATCGCCGCCGACGCCATCTTCAAGGCCATCGGCCAGGCGCTGGATGCGGACAGCCTGGCCATGGCCGACACGCTGCAAGGCGAGGGGGGCAAGCAGGGCGAGAAGATCGCCGTCGACGCCCTGTTCCGCACCGTGGTGCCGGGCATCTATGCCGGCGGCGATTGCGTGGCACCGGGGCAGGACTTGACGGTGCAGGCGGTCCAGCACGGCAAGCTGGCCGCGCTGGCGATCCATCAGGATATTCAATCGAAAGTGGGGACTGCATCATGGCCGATCTGAGCATCGTTTTTTGCGGCATCAAGTCGCCCAATCCCTTCTGGCTGGCCTCGGCGCCGCCGACCGACAAGGCGTATAACGTGGTGCGCGCCTTCGAGGCCGGCTGGGGCGGCGTGGTGTGGAAGACGCTGGGCGAGGACCCGGCCGCCGTCAACGTCTCCTCGCGTTATTCCGCGCACTACGGCAAGAACCGCGAAGTGCTGGGCTTTAACAACATCGAGCTGATCACCGACCGCAGCCTGGACATCAATCTGCGCGAAATCACCCGGGTGAAGAAGGATTGGCCGGACCGCGCCATCGTCGTGTCGCTGATGCTGCCCTGCGAGGAACAACGATGGGCCGGCATCCTGCCGCTGGTGGAAGCGACCGGCGCCGACGGCATCGAGCTCAATTTCGGCTGCCCGCACGGCATGCCTGAGCGCGGCATGGGCGCCGCCGTGGGCCAGGTGCCGGAATATGTCGAGATGGTCACGCGCTGGTGCAAGACGCATACGGCATTGCCGGTGATCGTCAAGCTGACGCCGAATATCACCGACGTGCGGGTGCCGGCGCGCGCCGCCAAAAACGGCGGCGCCGACGCGGTTTCGCTGATCAACACCATCAACTCGATCACCCACCTGGACCTGGACCGCATGGTGGCTTTCCCGACCGTCGGCAACGCCAGCACGCATGGCGGCTACTGCGGTTCGGCGGTCAAGCCGATCGCCCTCAACATGGTGGCGGAAATCGCCCGCGACCCGCTGACCCGGGGCTTGCCGATTTCCGGCATCGGCGGCATCGGCGGCTGGCGCGACGCCGCCGAATTCATCGCCCTCGGCTGCGGCTCGGTGCAAGTCTGCACCGCCGCCATGCTGCACGGTTTCCGCATCGTCGAGGAGATGAAGGATGGCTTGTCGCGCTGGATGGACGAGAAGGGCTACGCCGACATCGCGGCGTTTTCCGGCAAGGCTGTGGCGAATACGACCGACTGGAAATACCTGGACATGAATTACCGGGTCATCGCGCACATAGCCCAGGACAGTTGCATCAAGTGCGGCCGCTGCTACGTCGCCTGCGAAGACACTTCGCACCAGTCGATCGCCCAACTGGTGGATGCGGCGAGCGGCGCGCGCAGCTATGCGGTGATCGAGCAGGAATGCGTCGGCTGCAATCTGTGCGAAATCACTTGTCCGGTGCAGGGCTGCATCACGATGCTGCCCCAGCAAACCGGCAAGCCGTATATGAACTGGACCCGGGATCCGCGCAATCCGCGGGCGGAAGCCGCGCCGGAATAGCGCACAGTCCCGCTTGACACGAAGGTTGCAAGTTTTGATATAAACTAAAGCGGATGTCCGCGTTCAGACACCCAAGCACCAAAGCCAGCCCAGCCATGGAGAGACTCTGTGAATAATTCGTCCGGCAACGAGCATCTGTGGAACGACGACCTGGCGCCGACCACGGCGGCGCAGCGCCACTGGCGCTGGTACCATTTCGCCGCGCTGTGGGTCGGCATGGTGATGTGCATTCCCGCCTACACCCTGTCGGCCAGCCTGATCGACAGCGGCATGTCCGGCTGGCAGGCGGTGCTGACGGTCTTCCTCGCCAACGCCATCGTGCTGTTGCCGATGCTGCTGATCGGCCACGCCGGCGCCAAGTACGGCATTCCCTACGCGGTGCTGGCGCGCGCCTCCTTCGGCACTTCGGGCGCGCGCCTGCCGGCGCTGATGCGCGCCATCGTCGCCTGCGGCTGGTACGGCATCCAGACCTGGTTCGGCGGCCAGATGATCCATACCTTGCTGGGCGTCTTGCTGGGCCGCGAATTCGGCGGCGCCAAGCTTGCCGGCCTGGGCATCAACGGCGGCCAGTTGCTGTGTTTCCTGGCGTTTTGGGCCATCCAGTTCTGGTACATCCTGCATGGCATGGAGGCGATCCGCAAGCTGGAAACCTATACCGCGCCGCTGAAAATCCTGATCTGCTTCGTTCTCCTCGGCTGGGCGTATCAGCGCGGCGGCGGCTTCGGCCCGCTGCTCGAGCAACCCTCGCAATTCGTCGCCGGCGGGAAAAAGGCCGGCCAGTTCTGGAGCGTGTTCTGGCCTTCGCTGACGGCGATGGTCGGCTTCTGGGCCACGCTGGCGCTGAACATTCCCGACTTCACCCGCTTCGCCAGGTCGCAGCGCGACCAGATGCTGGGGCAGTCGCTCGGCTTGCCGGTGCCGATGGGATTGCTGGCGATGCTGGCGGTGATCGTCACCTCGGCTACGGTGGTCTTGTATGGCAAGGCGATCTGGGATCCGGTCGACCTGGCCAGCCGCATGAGCGGCGCCGCCGTGCTGGCGGCGCTGATCGTGCTGCTGGTGGACACGGTCAGCGTCAACCTGGCGGCCAACCTGGTCGGGCCGGCGTATGACTTTTCCTCGCTGGCGCCGAAGCGCATTTCCTACAAGACCGGCGGCTACATCACGGCGGCGATCGCCATCGTCATGATGCCGTGGAAGCTGCTCGAATCGACCCAGGGTTATATCTTCACCTGGCTGATCGGTTATTCGGCGCTGCTGGGGCCCATCGCCGGCATCTTGATCGTCGATTATTATTTCATCCGCAAGACCGAGCTCGACGTGGCGCAGCTGTACCGCGGCGACGGCTTATATTCCTATGGCGGCGGCTGGAACATGGCGGCGCTGGCGGCTTTCGCGGCGGGTGTTCTGCCGAATATTCCGGGCTTTTTGAATGCGGCTTTTCCGCAGTCGTTTCCCGGCGTGGCCGAGGGCTTCAAGACGATTTATACGTATGCCTGGTTTGCCGGCATCGCCATGTCGGCGCTGGTGTACGGGGCGATGATGAGGGGGCGGGCGCTGCAGGGATGGCGTCCGTCCACCACTTAGAGCACATTCCAGTAGGGAGGCGGCATGACGACCATTATTCGCGGCGGCACCGTGGTGAATGCGGACCGCGCCTTTCGCGCCGACGTGCTGACCTATGGCGACAAGATCGTCGCGGTCGGCGAAAACCTCGAGGCGCCGCCTTCGGCCAAAGTGATCGACGCGGGCGGCCAATATGTGATGCCGGGCGGGATAGACACCCACACGCATATGAACCTGCCCTTCATGGGCACCGTCAGCGCCGACGACTTTTTCAGCGGCACCGCGGCCGGCCTGGCCGGCGGCACCACCACCATCATGGATTTCGTCATCCCGGCGCCGCAGCAATCGCTGATGGAAGCCTACCGGCAGTGGCGCGGCTGGGCCGCCAGATCGGCCGGCGACTATACCTTCCACGTCGCCGTCACCTGGTGGGACGACAGCGTCCACGCCGACATGGGCACGCTGGTGCGCGAGCACGGCGTAAACAGCTTCAAGCACTTCATGGCCTACAAGAACGCCATCATGGCGAATGACGAAGTGCTGGTGAAAAGCTTCAGCCGCTCGCTGGAACTGGGCGCGCTGCCGACGGTCCACGCCGAGAACGGCGAACTGGTGTTCCAGCTGCAGCAGGCATTGCTGAAAAAAGGCGTGAACGGCCCCGGCGCGCATCCGCTGTCGCGGCCTCCGGCCGTGGAAGCCGAGGCGGCCAACCGCGCCATCGCCATCGCCAATGTGCTGAACACGCCGGTGTACATCGTCCACGTCTCCTGCGCCGAAGCGCTGGACGCCATCACGCGCGCCCGCGCCAACGGCCAGCGCGTGTATGGCGAAGCGCTGGCCGGCCACCTGGTCATCGACGACAGCGTCTACCGCAGCGGCGATTTCGACTTCGCCGCCGGCCACGTGATGAGTCCGCCCTTCCGCGCGAAACACCACCAGGACGCCTTGTGGCACGGCTTGCAGGCCGGCAACTTGCAGACGACGGCGACCGACCACTGCACCTTTTGCGCCGAACAAAAGGCGGCCGGCAAGGATGACTTCACGCGCATCCCGAACGGTTGCGGCGGCGTCGAGGAACGCATGGCGGTGGTGTGGGACGCCGGCGTCAATTCGGGCAGGCTGACGCCGTCCGAATTTGTCCGCATCACTTCGGCCAACGCGGCGCAGATTTTCAATATCTACCCGCGCAAGGGGCTGATCGCGGTCGGCTCGGACGCCGACATCGTGGTCTGGGATCCGCAAGGCACGCGCACCATCTCCGCCGGGACCCAGCACGGCAAGGGCGGCTTCAACGTCTTCGAAGGCCGCACCGTGCGCGGCATCCCGAGCACCACGCTGGCGGCCGGCAACGTGGTCTGGCATCGCGGCGAATTGACGGCGGTCGAAGGCGCCGGACGTTATATCGAGCGGCCCGCCTTCACTTCGGCTTACTAAACAATACTGGGGAGTGCATATGGAACTGCGCATCGATGGCGAACGCCTGTGGGCCGCGCTGATGGAGCTGGCCGCGATCGGCGCCACCGCCAAGGGCGGCGTCAAGCGCCTGGCCTTGACGGACCTGGACAAGCAGGGCCGCGACCTGGTGGTCGGCTGGGGGCGGGCGGCCGGCATGAGCGTCACGGTCGACCAGATCGGCAATGTCTTCATGCGCCGCGAGGGCCGCAACAATGCGCTGGCGCCGGTGATGACCGGCAGCCATATCGACACCCAGCCGACCGGCGGCAAGTTCGACG
>DASYLQ010000353.1:0-1809 GCA_036009485.1 Janthinobacterium sp. | reverse complement strand
GGCGACGACGCGCAGGAAATTGCCGGTGAGGCCGGCAATCCCGGCCTTGTCGGCGATCGCAGCGATGGCCTTGGCCTGGTCCTCGCTGGAGAACACCGGGCTGTTGATCAGCCGGGTGAGATCAGCGCTGCCCGCGAGCATCGCTTCGAAACTGTTGAGGTCGGCTTCGACCTTGGCGACGGAATTTGCCTGCAGGGCGAGTTCGAACAGCGAACCCGCATAGCGTTCTGCGACACCTGAGATTGGCGATGACGATTGAGCCACGGACCGTCTTTTCTCTTGTCTGACAGGCCGCAGATTGTTGGCGCGAGCAAAAACTCTGGCTAAATCTTTGACCTTACTGCATTTTCCCAAGCTCGGAGACGCGGCTTCCGCTGTCCCCGGCCGAAAGTCGATTGCCGTCTAGCACAGGCATTTTAAGACCGCAATGCGTCGTTCCGCATGGTTTTCAGGCACTATTGTCGCATCCGGCGAAAGTCACCCGTCTTCCATCGCGGAATACCCAACGATTCAAGGCAGAAAGCCGAAGGCAAAGGCGAGCGGCAATGCCGCCAGCACCAATTCCACCACAATGGAAACCCAATTGAAAGGCGTGTTGGCGCCATCCGACATCATCGACAGCAGCCGGCCGAAGGCGGTGAACAGCCAGGAGAAGCCGAGCGCCATGTAGATCAAGGGCTGTGCCAAGAGGATGCAGCACAGGCCGACACCCAGATAGAAGCCCGACATCCTGCCGCGTCCCTCGGCGATCGCCGCCGCCTTCTCGGGCTTGACCTGCAAGCGCAGGGCACGGAAGGCGAGGCCAGGCGCCAGAAAAAACAGAAGCCCCAGCAGCACGGTGACGACGGCGCTCGACCACGCCAGCCATTCGCCCTGGCTCGTCGGCCACGGAAGCGCAAAATCCATCTTGTCCCCTCGAAATGCCTGTTTTGAAATTCCGGGCATTCTAGCGGAGGAAAGAGCTGGCGCCAGATGGGTCCGGCAATTTGCGGAAACCTGTCAGCCCAGCGCGAATTCCACTGCCGTCTCGGCATGGATGCGCGTCGTATCGAAGACCGGAATGTCGAAATCCCGTTGGCCGATGAGCATGGTGATCTCGGTGCAGCCCATGATGACGCTGTCGGCCGCCTCTTCGCGGCGCAGGCGTTCGGCCTCGGCGATATAGGCCGCCTTCGAGATTTCCGTGACGATGCCTTGGCACAGTTCCTCGTAGATGACACGGTGGACCATGTCGCGCCCGGCGGCATCTGGCACCACGGGCCGCAGGCCGTATTTGTCGGCGAGCCGGCCCTTGTAGAAATCCTGCTCCATGGTGAAGCGCGTCGCCAGCAGCGCCGGGCGCCGCATGCCGGCGCGCTGGACCGCCACCGCGGTTGCGTCGGCGATGTGGATCAGCGGGATCGACACCGACGCCTGCACCGGGTCGGCCAGTTTGTGCATGGTGTTGGTGCACAAAAGCAGACCTTCCGCGCCGGCGGCCTCGAGCTTGCGCGCCGCATCGACCAGAAGCACGCCGGCGCCGTCCCAGTCACCGTGATGCTGCCGCTCGGCGATCTCGGCGAAGTCGAACGACCACAGCAGAAGCCTGGCCGAATGCAGGCCGCCCAGCCGCTCGCGCACGATCTCGTTGAGCAGGCGATAGTAGATGGCCGTCGATTCCCAGCTCATGCCGCCCAGAAGGCCAAGGGTTTTCATATGATCTTCCCTTCTCGCTTGCTTGCGGGCAACCTATCGCTGAAAGCGCGACCTTACAAAAAGCTCTGCGGGTCGATGTCGACCTGTACCCGGACCGAGCCGCGCTGCTTCGGC
>DASYLQ010000352.1:0-4098 GCA_036009485.1 Janthinobacterium sp. | reverse complement strand
AGAAAAAGGCGGCGTAGGCTACGACGAACGCACGATCCCCGGCCGCCCGTCGGCGACGCTAAAACCGGCCAGCGTGGCCAGGCCCGAATGCGGGTCGTGCACATCGTCGAGCGCCTGGAACAAGGCCGTGGTCTTTTGCGGCGTCACCTCCAGCAGCATGAAACCGCGCTTGTCGCTGCGGCCGAACTTGATGTGCGGATTGTCGGCCACCATGCGCTCGGTGCGCGCCTGCGGCCGCGAACTGGAGGTGACCGAGGTGCCGCAAAACTCGGTGGCGATCACCGGATTGTGCGCCGAACCGGGGCGCATGGCATCGCGATTCAATTCCGTCGCAAAAAACGTGTGGACGTCGCCCGACAGCACCAGCGGATTGCTGGCCCGGCTGGCCCGCAGCGTGTCGAGCAAATGCTGGCGCGCCATCGGATAACCGTCCCAGCCATCGGTCCAGAAGCGGCCTTCGCCTTCGCGCAAGACCGGGACCTGGCTGGCCTGCGCCATCAGGGTTTGCTGGGCCAGGATATTCCAGCGCGCCCGCGACGAACGCAAGCCCTGCGCCAGCCAGCTTTCCTGCTCGGCGCCGAGAATGCTGCGGCCGGCATCCAGCAGCGCCGGGCACTCGCGCAAGGTCACCGAATTCGAACCGCCGCGTCCCGGTTTCGGGCAGGCGTGGTGGGCGCGGTACTGGCGGTCGTCGAGCACGTGGAAGCGGGCCAGCCGGCCCCAGTCATAGCGCTGGAACATGCGCAGGTGGGCGAAACCGTCCGGGTTTTGCCGCGCCCGCGGCAGCGTCAGCCGCAACGGCATGTGCTCGTAAAAGGCTTGGTAGGCGGCGCCGCGGCGCTGCAGGAAATGCGGGTCCAGGCGTTCGTCGCGGTCGTTGCCGTAATCGTTGGCCACTTCATGGTCGTCCCAGGTGACGATCCACGGCGCGGCCAGGTGCGCCGCCTGCAGGTCGGCATCGCTCTTGTACTGGGCATAGCGGGCGCGGTAATCGGCCAGCGTGAAGCTTTCGTCGATGCGCGTCGGCCTCTGCGGATGGCGCAACTGGTAGGGGCCCCATTCATAGATGTAATCGCCGAGAAAGGCCACCAGGTCGGGCGCCGCCGCGGCAATGTGGCGGTGCGCCGCATAGGCGCCGAATTCCCAGTGCTGGCACGAGCCGACCGCCAGCTTCAGCGCCGCCGGCAGCGTGTCCGGCGCCGGCGCCGTGCGGGTGCGGCCGACCGGGCTGACGGCGTCGCCCAACATGAAGCGGTACCAATACCAGCGCCCCGGCCGCAAGCCGGCGACGTCGACGTGGACGCTGTGCGCCAGCGCCGGCGCGGCCGTCGCCGTGCCCCTGGCGGCGATGCGGCTGAAGCTTTCGTCCTCGGCCATTTCCCAGCGCACCGCCATGGCCACGGGCGGCATCGCCGCGGCGTCGAGCGGGTCGTAAAGGATGCGGGTCCAGATCACGACGGCGTCCGGCAGCGGCGAACCGGAGGCGACGCCGAGGGAAAAAGGATAGCCGCCGGCCGCCGTCCGGCGCGCGCCGGCGCCGGGCGCGGCGGCGGCCAGGCTGCCCAGGGCCGCCAGGCGCGCGCCGGTCAGCAGGAAGAGACGGCGCTGCTCATCCATGCGGCGCAGGCCAGGTCGGGGCCAGGGGGCGGGCTCAGCGCGGCGCCAGCAGGGTTTCCAGCGGCGGCAAGGGGCGCGGCTTGCGCTCGGAATCGGTCGCCACATAGGTCAGCGTGGCTTCCGTCACCTTGACGATGTCGGCCTGCAGGCGATTGCGCTCGGCATACACTTCGACGTTGACCGTGACCGAGGTGGTGCCGACCTTGACGATGTCGGCATAGAAGGACAGCAGGTCGCCGATGAACACGGGATTCTTGAACACAAAGGAATTGACCGCGATGGTGGCGACGCGGCCATTGGCGCGGCGGGTGGCGGGCAGGGAGCCGGCCAGGTCGACCTGGGCCATGATCCAGCCGCCGAAGACGTCGCCGTAGACATTGGCGTCGGAAGGCGAGGGCATGACCCGCAATTCCGGCATTTTCCCCGCCGGCAAGCCGGGTTTGGGCGTGTTGTTCGGCGGGCGGGCGGACGTCGTCATCTTTTTTTATTCTCATGAAGGGCTACAATTGGCGAGATTGAACCATAAAAAGCCGACCTTCGCCATGCGCCGCACTCCGAACACGCCCCCACCCCCATCCTTCCCCCATGCCCAAGCCCATGCGAAAGCGCCGCCGCGCAGCGATTTCGCGACGCTGAAAACCCTTTTGCCTTACCTGTGGGTATATAAATGGCGCGTGCTGCTGGCGCTGCTGTGCCTGGTCGGCGCCAAGCTGGCCAACGTCGGCGTGCCGCGGGTGCTGAAAAAACTGGTCGACCAGATGAGCATCACGCCCAGCCATCCGCAAGCGCTGCTGGTGCTGCCGCTGGGGATCCTGGTGGCCTACGGCGCGCTGCGCCTGTCGACCACGCTCTTTACCGAAATGCGCGAATTCCTGTTCGCCCGCGTCACCCAGCGCGCCGTGCGCACCATCGCGCTGCAAGTGTTCCGCCACCTGCATGCGCTGTCGCTGCGCTTCCACCTGAACCGCCAGACCGGCGGCATGACGCGCGACATCGAGCGCGGCACGCGCGGCGTCGGTTCCCTGATCTCGTACACGCTGTTCAATATCCTGCCGACCCTGGTCGAGATCACGCTGGTGCTGGGCTACCTGGTGATCCACTACGATATCTGGTTTTCCGTCATCACCGGCGTGGCGCTGGTCGCCTATATCGCGTTCACGATCACCGTCACCGACTGGCGCACCCATTTCCGCCGCACGATGAACGAGCTCGATTCCAAGGCCAACACCCGGGCCATCGATTCGCTGATCAATTACGAGACCGTCAAATATTTCGGCAACGAAGAATACGAGGCGCAGCGCTACGACGAAGGATTGAAGCGCTATGAGACGGCGGCGGTGAAATCGCAAACCTCGTTGTCGCTGTTGAACACCGGACAGTCGCTGATCATCGCCAGCGCCGTCACGCTGATCCTGTGGCGCGCCACCCAGGGCGTCATCGACGGCAAGATGACCCTGGGCGACCTGGTGCTGGTGAATTCCTTCATGATCCAGCTCTACATCCCGCTCAACTTCCTCGGCGTGATCTACCGCGAAATCAAGCAAAGCCTGGCCGACATGGAACGCCTGTTCGCCCTGCTGGAAGAGGGCCGCGAAGTGGCCGACGCGCCCGCCGCCAGGCCGCTGCTGACGCACGGCGCGCAACTGCGCTTCGAGCACGTCGATTTCAGTTACGAGGCCAAGCGGCAGATCCTGTTCGACGTCGATTTCACGATCCCGGCCGGCACCACCACGGCGGTGGTCGGCCACAGCGGCTCGGGCAAGTCGACCTTGTCGCGGCTGCTGTTCCGCTTTTACGAAGTCAACGCTGGCAGCATCGCCATCGACGGCCAGGACTTGCGCGCGGTCACCCAGGATTCGCTGCGCCAGGCGATCGGCATCGTGCCGCAGGATACGGTGCTGTTCAACGACACCATCGAATACAACATCGCCTACGGCAAGCCGGGCGCCAGCAAGGACGACATCGTCGCCGCGGCGAAGGCGGCCTCGATCCACGATTTCATCGACAGCCTGCCGGACGGCTATGCCTCGATGGTCGGCGAGCGCGGGCTGAAATTATCGGGCGGCGAAAAGCAGCGCGTGGCGATCGCCCGCACGCTGCTGAAGAATCCGGCCATCCTGATCTTCGACGAAGCCACGTCGGCACTGGATTCGAAGGCCGAGCAGGAAATCCAGTCGCAGCTGAAGGAAATCGCCAAAAACCGCACCACCCTGGTCATCGCGCACCGCCTGTCGACGGTGGCCGATGCGCAGCAAATCCTGGTGCTGGACCATGGCCGCATCGTCGAGCGCGGCACCCATGCCGCGCTGCTGGCCCGGGATGGCTTGTATGCGCAAATGTGGCAGCGCCAGCAAGCCAGGGCGGAAGAAGAGGCCGGGGATGCGCAAGACAGCGCTTCCAGCCTGACCGCCACGGCTTGAAAGCGGGTTGGAAAACAAAAGGGCTTCCCGCGGGAAGCCCTTTTTTCAAGTTCGCCGGCTG
>DASYLQ010000351.1:0-5383 GCA_036009485.1 Janthinobacterium sp. | reverse complement strand
CAATCAGCACTGCCTTGGCATTTGCCGCGTCCCTCAGCACATAGCCGCCGCGCCGGATGTTGGCGATCTGTTCCGGGCTGCGCTCCTGGTAGGCCAGATTCTGGCGCGAGAAGATCAATGTGCTCGGACCGTTCTTGCGCTTTACCGCCTGCTCCCACGCCACCGCGGATTCCACCGTGTCGCACGGACGCCAGTTGTCCAGGTTGGGAATCAGGCGCAGGCTGGAGACATGCTCGACCGACTGGTGGGTCGGACCGTCTTCGCCCAGTCCGATCGAATCGTGGGTGAAGACGAAGATCGAGCGCAGCTTCATCAGCGCCGCCATGCGCAGCGCATTCCGGCTATAGTCGGAGAAGGTCAGGAAGGTGGCGCCGAAGGGAATGAAGCCGCCGTGCAGCGTGACGCCGTTCATGATTGCGCTCATGCCGAATTCGCGCACGCCGTAACTGATATGGTTGCCCGGCTTGCCGGCGCGCAGGCTGATGCTTTCTTTCCAGTTGGTCAGGTTGGAACTGGTCAGGTCGGCTGAACCGCCCAGGAATTCCGGCAACACCGGCGCCAGCGCCTGGATCGCGTTCTGGCTAGCCTTGCGGGTGGCGATGTTTTCCTTTTTCGCTACGCAGGAAGCGATGGCGGCGGCCAGCGCGGCGTCGAATTCGGCCGGCAAGTCGCCCTTCATACGGCGCGACAATTCCGCCGCTTCGGCCGGGAAGCTTGCGCTGTAGGCGGCGAACTTGGCGTTCCACTCGCCCTCGCGGGCCGCGCCCTGCTCTTTGGCGTCCCAGGCGCTATAGATATCGGCGGGAATCTCGAACGGCGCCGATTCCCAGCCGATGTATTCGCGTACGGCGGCGATTTCCTTGTCGCCCAGCGCGGCGCCGTGGACCTTGTCGCCGCCCTGCAGATTGGGCGAACCCTTGCCGATGACGGTCTTGCAGCAGATCAGGGTGGGCTTGCCGGCCGCCTTGGCCGCCGTAATGGCGGCGTCGACCGCGGCCACGTCATGCCCGTCGACGTTGGCGATCACATGCCAGCCATAGGCGGCAAAGCGCTGCGGCGTATCGTCGGTAAACCAGCCCTCCACCTTGCCGTCGATGGAAATGCCGTTGTCGTCGTACAGCGCGATCAGCTTGCTCAAGCCCAGGGTGCCGGCCAGCGAGCACACTTCATGCGAAATGCCTTCCATCAGGCAACCGTCGCCCAGGAAGGCATAGGTGTGGTGGTCGACGATGTCGAAACCGGGCTTGTTGAATTGCGCCGCCAGCAATTGCTCGGACAGCGCCATGCCGACCGCGTTGGCGATGCCCTGGCCCAGCGGGCCGGTGGTGGTTTCCACGCCCGGCGTGACATCCACTTCCGGATGGCCCGGGGTTTTCGAATGCAGTTGGCGGAAGTTCTTCAAGTCGTCCATGCCGACGCCGTAGCCGGTCAGGTGCAGCAGCGAATAGTGCAGCATCGAACCGTGACCGTTGGACAGCAGGAAGCGGTCGCGGTTCAACCACTTTGGATTGGCCGGGTTATGCCGGTAATGGCCGCTCCACAATGCGACGGCGATTTCGGCCATGCCCATCGGCATGCCAGGGTGGCCGGAATTGGCCTTTTGTACAGCATCCATTGCCAATGCGCGGATCGCGTTGGCCATCTTGGTGGTCGGGAGCGTAGATTTCATGTGGTCGATTGCGGAGTTTGAGTTCGTTTGCTGCGGTTTTTGGCGCCCATCGATATTTCTGGGCGGACAAACCGGCGTTTGGAACGAAGTATTTTACCAGACCAAGGTTGGCCGAATTAAAATTGCGCCGTCCGCCGCGCCCGCCGCATGGGCATTTTTGGTGCTTTTATAGTGGTTTTGTGACATTTTTTGCCCGCCCGCCGGATGTTGCACAATCGTTGCACCAATCGCGAGCAAGCCGGCGCCGGCGCCCGCCTTCGATTTCCCCGTCACCAGGATGTTTGCATGCCGCGTTTTTTCTGTCCCCAGCCGCTCGCCGTCGGCGCCGTCGTCAACCTGCCGGAAGCGGTGGTCCACCATGTCCAGGTGTTGCGCCTGGCGCCCGGCGACATCATCACCCTCTTCAACGGCGAAGGCGGCGAGTACGCGGCCGGCCTGGCCGGCATCGGCAAGCGCCAGGTCAGCGCCGAAGTGAAGGCTTACCGGCAGCGCGACGTCGAGCTGCCCTACGCCGTCACGCTGGCGCAGGCGCTGCCGGAAGCCTCGAAGATGGACTGGATCATCGAAAAAGCTATCGAACTGGGCGCTTCCGGCGTCCAGCCGCTGGCGGCGCAGCGCTGCGTGGTGCGGCTATCGGCCGAGCGCGCCGAAAAAAAACTGGCGCACTGGCAGGGCATCATCGTCTCGGCTTCCGAGCAAAGCGGACGCAATCGGCTGGCCCGCCTGGGCGGGCTGGAACAGTATGCCGAATGGATCGTCCAGCAAGACTTGCACCGCCGCATTATCCTGACGCCGCGCGCCGACCAGTCGCTGGCGGACTGGGCGCGGCACCAGGCGCCGCAGGCGGTGACCCTGGTCATCGGTCCCGAGGGCGGACTCAGCGAGGCGGAGGAAAAGGCCGCCATCCAGCATGGCGCGCTGGCGCTGGCGATGGGACCGCGCATCCTGCGCACCGAGACCGCCGGCCTGGCGGCGATCGCCGCGCTGAACGCCAGCTGGGGCGGGATGTAAGATGGCCATCGGCGCCCATCGATGCGGCCATCCAGGCGGCGATACGCTGGGGCGGCGCCGCCGATGCGGGTAAAATAGCGCCCTGAATGGCTGCTGCGCCCCGCTTTGACCCCCGGCACGCTCCCCCGCGCGCCCGCTCTCCCGGAATGAAAACAATGTTGCGACTAAATGAAGTAAAACTCCCGCTCGACCACCCTGAGGCGGCGCTGGCCGAGGCCATCCTGGCCCGTCTCGGCATCGCCGCCGCCGACCTGCGCGGCTACACCGTGTTCAAGCGCAGCTACGACGCCCGCAAGCGCAGCGCGATCATGCTGATTTATTCGCTCGACCTCGATATCGCCAACGAAGCCGAAGTCCTGGGCCGCCTGCAGCACGACGCCCACCTGATGCCAACGCCGGACACCTCGTACCATTTCGTCGCCGGCGGCGAACGCGCCGCCGGCCATGACGGCAAGCAGCGCCCGGTGGTCATCGGCACCGGCCCCTGCGGCCTGTTCGCGGCGCTGATCCTGGCGCAGATGGGCTTGCGGCCCATCATCCTGGAGCGCGGCAAGCAGGTGCGCGAGCGCACCGTCGACACCTTCGGCTTCTGGCGCAAGCGCGAACTGAATCCGGAATCGAATGTGCAGTTCGGCGAAGGCGGCGCCGGCACTTTTTCCGACGGCAAGCTGTACAGCCAGATCAAGGACCCGAAACATTACGGCCGCAAGGTGTTGACCGAGTTCGTCAAGGCCGGCGCGCCGGAAGAAATCCTCTACGTCAGCAAGCCGCATATCGGCACTTTCCGCTTGGTCAAGATGGTCGAGCAAATGCGCGCCAGCATCGAGGCGCTGGGCGGGGAATACCGTTTCGAGCAAAAAGTGGTGGATGTCGAGATCGAGCCGGACGCCGGCGGCGCCACTGGCCAAGGGCAGATGCGCGGCCTGGTGCTGGCCAGCGGCGAAAGGATCGCCACCGGCCACGTCGTGCTGGCGGTCGGCCACAGCGCCCGCGACACCTTTGAAATGCTGCATGCGCGCGGCGTGTATATCGAAGCCAAGCCATTCTCGGTCGGCTTCCGCGTCGAGCATCCGCAATCGCTGATCGACGCCTGCCGCTTCGGCCCCAGCGCCGGCCATCCCATTCTCGGCGCCGCCGACTACAAGCTGGTGCACCACGCCTCGAACGGCCGCTCGGTCTACAGTTTTTGCATGTGCCCGGGCGGCACCGTGGTGGCGGCGGCGTCCGAGCCGGGCCGCGTCGTCACCAACGGTATGAGCCAGTATTCGCGTAACGAGCGCAACGCCAACAGCGCCATCGTCGTCGGCATCACGCCGGCCGATTATCCCGGCCATCCGCTGGCCGGCATCGCCCTGCAGCGCGAACTGGAAGAACGCGCCTACGTGCTCGGCGGCAGCACCTACAATGCGCCGGGCCAGCTGGTCGGCGATTTCGTCGCCGGCCGCGCCTCGACCGATTTCGGTTCGGTGATTCCGTCCTACAAGCCGGCGGTGCACCTGACCGACCTGGCACCCTCGCTGCCGGACTATGCGATCGCCGCGCTGCGCGAAGCCTTCCCGGCGTTCAACAAGCAGATCAAGGGATATTACCAGGCCGACGCCGTACTGACCGGAGTCGAAACGCGCACCTCATCGCCGATCCGCATCAAGCGCCGCGACGACACCCTGCAAAGCCTGAACACGCGCGGCCTGTTCCCGGCCGGCGAAGGCGCCGGTTATGCCGGCGGCATCCTGTCGGCGGCGGTGGACGGCATCAAGGCCGCCGAAGCGGTGGCCCTGGCGATGGCCGGTTAAGCGCCACGGCCGCCGCGGTCATTGCCCCGCGCTCATTGCACCCGTTTGACCTTCGGCGATTTATTGCTGCCTTCGATTTCCATATAGATGGCGCCAAGCAGGCCGCGCACCAGGCGGACGCGGGGCTTGTCCTTATAGAAGATGCCTTCGCTGCCGTCACTGATCTGCCATACCTGGCCATTCGCCAGCGTGATCCGCTGGTGCGGCCCCCATCCCTCGAATTTGCCTGGAATCGAGCTGTCGAACGATTCCAGCGCCTCTTGCTTTTTCGCTTGCTGGACTTCCATGCCAAAGGCTTTTTCCTGGGTCTGTCTGGTGACGGCCGGCGTCGCCACGGCAGCGTCCCCCTTGCCGACCTCGATCTTGTCGTAACAGGACAGGCGCTGTCCGGCATCGCCAAGCTGGCGGCAGCGCAACACGGCGGCATCGTCGGCCAAGGCGGCGCCGGACATCAGGAATAAAAAAAGAAAAGTTTTCATCGGCAATCAGGAAGGGTGGCGGCGATCCATGGAATGCCCTGCTGCTGAGCGTCCAGGGAGACTTGCCGGAGTATTTCATGACAGGAATACGCGGTCAAGGCATCGCAACGAGCGGTCTCGGGACAGGTCGGCGATCGGCGCGCCCGAACGTGCTCACTGTGCCAATTATGCAACAAAAATGTCGCTGTTTTCATTGATACATTGAGTTACAATTTGACACAATATCCTACATTCAATGTGTAGCCGAATGGATGGAGGACCAGGGCGTTTTCAGCCGCAACCATCTCAGACACCCACTGTATGCCCCAAGTAAGCTATCCATACGACACTGCGGCGCCGCTGGATTTGCCGCCGCCCGCCGCCCCGCCGCTGGTCATCGATCTCTTCCCCGCGCCTGCCCTCGCCGCGACGACTGCGGCAACCATCTGGCC
>DASYLQ010000350.1:0-8038 GCA_036009485.1 Janthinobacterium sp. | reverse complement strand
GACCAGGACGACGCGTCCTGCTCCGCTCGATTCCTGGATCGCCTCGCCCAGCCCCAGCGGCTCTTCGACGGTGATCCATCTGGATGGCCTCTGGCGCCGGTGCTGTTCGATGCGCGCCGCCATTTCGCTGTCGCCGGCGCGGGCGGTGGCGATATAGATCACTTCCTTGTGGCCGGATTCGGCGGCGAGTTTTTCAGCGTGCGCGCTCTTGCCCGAACGCGCGCCGCCGAACACCAGCGAGCGTTTTACCGTGGATGTCATGTCGCTTCGCTCCGCAGGAACATGGCTGCCATTACCACTCGGTCCCGAGCTGGGCGCCGATGCCGGCGGCGAAGGCATGCTTGACTACCGCCATCTCGGTCACCGTGTCGGCGGCGGCGATCAGTTCCGGCGGCGCGCCGCGGCCGGTGATGACGACGTGCTGCATCTCGGGCCGTTCCAGCAGGTCGGCGATGACGGCATGGACGTCGAGGTAGCGGTATTTCAGCGCGATGTTCAATTCGTCGAGCAAGACCAGGCCGATGGCGGGATCGGAGAGAAAAACCTTGGCCTGTTGCCATGCCAGCCCGGCCTTTTCAATGTCGCGCGCGCGGTCCTGGGTGTCCCAGGTGTAGCCTTCGCCCATGACGTGGAAGCTGACTTCGTCCGGAAAGCGGCGCAGGAATTTCTCTTCGCCGGTCGACATCGCGCCCTTGATGAACTGGACCACGCCGACCTTCATGCCATGGCCCATCGCCCGCACCGCCATGCCGAAGCCGCTCGAACTCTTGCCCTTGCCGTTGCCGGTGTTGACGATGATGATGCCGATCTCTTTTTTCGCCGCGGCGATCCTGGCGTCGATGACGGCCTTCTTGCGCTCCATGCGCAGGCGATGGCGCTCGTTGACGGCGTGGGCGTCGGCGTCTGCGCCGGCGAAAGTCTGGTTGCTGTCGTTCATGCTATGTCCTCTTTGGGGATAAAGATGCTGCGCTGGCCGTGCCGCACGATGTCGATCGGATGGCCCAGATAGTCGCTCAATATGGCTGGCTGCATGACCTCGGCCACCGGGCCGGCCAGCCAGCGGCCGTCGCCCATCAGCAGCAGCGCATGCGTAGAGACGCTGTGCGCCAGGTTCAGGTCGTGGCCTATCATCACGGCGGTCTTGTTTTGCTGGCGGCACAGGCGCGCCAGCAAGCCCATCACGCCGACCTGGTGCGCCAGGTCGAGCGCATTGGCCGGCTCGTCGAGCAGCAGCAGCGGCGTGTCCTGCGCCAGCATGGCGGCGATGGCCACGCGCTGGCGCTCGCCGCCGGACAGGCTGCGCACATCGCGCTCGGCCAGGTCGGCCACTTGCATGGACTCGAGCGCGGCCAGGGCGATGCGCTGGTCGTCGCTGCCTTCCCAGTAGCGCCTGGCGTGATAGGGATGGCGCGCCGCCAGCACGGTTTCGATGGCGCGGTAGGCAAAGGCGTCGTTGTGCGCCTGCGCCAGGTAGGCGCGCCGGCGCGCCAGTTCTTCCAGCGGCCAGTCGGCCAGCGCACGGCCCTGGATGGCGACGCTGCCGCCGTCGGGCTGGCGCAGTCCGGCCAGCGCGCGCAGCAGCGTGCTTTTGCCGGCGCCGTTGCGGCCGATGACGCTCCAGCATTCGCCGGCGGCCACGTTCCAGTCGAGGCCGTCGACCAGCAGGCGGACGCCGGCTTTCAATTGCAGTTGGCGGGTGCTGATCATGCTGCTGATCATGCGCGGCGCAACTGGTGGAGTTGATACAGGAAGACCGGCGCGCCGACCAGCGCCGTCACCACGCCGACCGGCAGTTGCTGCGGCGCCAGCACGGTGCGCGCCAGCGTATCGGCCAGCACCAGGTAGCTGCCGCCGGCCAGCGCGGCGGCGGGAATCAGCAAGCGGTGGTCGGGGCCGAAGGCGAAGCGCAGCGCGTGCGGCACGATCAGGCCGACGAAGCCGATGCTGCCGGCGCTGGTGACGGCGCTGGCGGTCAGCAGGCCGGAACAAAAGAACAGGCCCTTGCGCAGGGCGCCGACGCGGATGCCCAGCGTGGCCGCGGCTTCCGCCTGCAGCGCCATCACGTTCAGCGCGCGCGCGCTGCGCAGCGCGAACAGCAGCGCGCCGCCGAGGATCAGCCAGGGCGCCGCGCGCATGGGCGCGCCGGACAGGTCGCCTATCATCCAGAACACCATGTTGCGCAAGCGGCCTTCCGGTGCGACCGACAGCATCAGCGTCACTAGCGCCATGCAGGCCGAAGACAGCACGGCGCCGGTCAGCAGCAAGAGCGAGGCGCCGCCTTCAGCCGCGCCGCCGCCGCGCAGGTCGCGCCGCGCCAGCCAGTACAGCAGCATCGAAATGCCCACCGCGCCGGCGAAGGCGGCGCCGTCCACGGTCCACGCCGCGCACATCAAAAACAGCGCCGCCAGCGCGCCCACCGAGGCGCCGGCCGAGATGCCTAGAACGTAAGGGTCGGCCAGCGGATTGCGCAGCAGCGCCTGCATCATCACGCCGGCCAGCGACAGCGCCGCGCCGGTGACGAAGGCGGTCAGGGCGCGGCCCAGGCGCAGGCCGAGCAGGGTGGCGGCGAGCGTGCCGGATTTACCCTGGATGACTTGCATCAGGGCGGCGGGCAGGTCCGCAGCGCGCAGCGCGACCGAACCGCTCATGCCGGACAAGGCCAGGCTGGCGACGGCGAAGACGATCAGGATGGCGATGATGACGCCGGCCCGGTGTCGCATGTTGCGGAAAAAAGGATGCATGCGCTGCCTTTGGAATAGGGAACCGCGTCCGCGGGGATGGCCGATGATGGCTCGCCCCGCGGATGACTACAATGGACACCTCGAAAAACCTACTGCGCAGCCCACTCTCGCGTTTCCGTTGCTCACCGTACCTCCGTACGGTTCCGCTACTCAACGCGATATCGGGCTTGCTCGCGACGGTTTTTCGAGGTGCCCAATGGCGTGACGCTGAACTACTTGATGCCGTAGCGCAGGCCGACGAAGGCTTGCGAACCCGGCGTGCCATAGTAGCGCGCCTGTTCGTATTGTTTGTTGGTGGCGTTATTCCAGCGCACCAGCAGCGACCAGTCCGGCGTCAGCTTGTAGGTGCCGAACAGGTTGATCAAGCCATAGCCGCCCAGGCGTGTCTGGTTGGCCGGGTCGTCATAACGCTTGCCGGACAACTGCCATTCGACGCCGCCCTTGAACGCGCCGACGGCGTAGTCGGCGCTGAAATCGGCATGTTGGCGGGCGCGGCGCGCCAGCAGCAGGTCGGTGCTTTCATCGCGCGGATCTTGCAGGTCGATGCTGCCGCTCAGGCCAAAGGCGCCGAACTGACGCCGCGCCGACAGCGTCAAGCCTTCCAGCAGGGCCTTGTCGACGTTATAGGCGCAGCCGTAGGGATGCGTTTCCGGTTCGATCGGGCAGACCGGCGTCGACACCAGCAAGTCGCTGACGCGGTTGTGGTAATACACGGCGCCGAGTTGGGTGACGCCGTCGTCGTAATACAGGCCGGTCTCGATATTGCGGCCTTGTTCAGGCTGGTTGCTGGCCACGCCGTAACCCGGGTAATACAGGTCGTTGAAGGTCGGCGCGCGGAAGCTGGTGCCATAGCTGGCGGTGGCGCGCAGCGCATTGCTGAAGTGGTAGCCGTAGGCGATCGAGCCGGTGGTCTTCGAGCCGTATTGCGTGCTGTTGTCGTTGCGCAGGCTGAAGCTGGCTTGCTGGGCGCCGCGTTTCAGGCTGTAGCTCGCGGCCACCGAATTGGTGTCGCGCTCGCCGTTCAACTCCGGCGTGGAGCTGGCCAGCACTTCTTCCTTGCGGTGCTCGAACAGGATTTGCAGCAGGTCGCGGCCCAGCACGATATCGTTTTGCCAGGTGAGGTCGGTTTGTTTGGTGTTGATCTGGCTTTGGTCGAAAGCGTCCGGGCCGCCGTCGCTGCCGGATTTGTCCTGCGCCTGGGAGAGCTGCAACAGGCTGCTCCAGTTGGGCAGGAAGCGGTCCTTCGAGTACAGCGCCACGTTGTCCAGCTTTTGCAGGGTGCGCGCGTCGTAGGACGAAGGGCCGTTGTCGTACTGCGCATCGAGACGGCTTTGCAGGAAGATCAGGCCGACTTCATGGCCCTTGTCCAGTTGCAGGGAAAACTGGCCGGCAGCGCTATTCAAGTCGTAGCCGTCATTGTCCGGGTTGTACGAGTAGTTGCCGGGTTTGGTCGCGGAAAAGCCGTCCGACTTGTTCTTGCCGGCGCTGAGCGAGTAGCTGAAATTATGCTGGCCGCCGGTGGAGCCGGCGATGTTGGCGTCGTATTCGCGCGTCTTTTCGCTGCCGGCGCCGGCTTCGGCGCTGAGGCGCGGCGCGCCGTCGCCCTTCTTGGTGAAGATCTGGATCACGCCGCCGATGGCGTCGGCGCCGTACAGGGTGCTCAGCGGGCCGTAGACGATTTCGATATGGTCGATGGCCGACAGGGGAATCGCGCTCCAGTTGGCGCTGCCGGTGGTGGACGAGCCGATGCGCACGCCGTCGACCAGCACCACGTTCTGGTTGGCGTTGGCGCCGCGGATAAAGACGGACGTGGTGGTGCCCGGCCCGCCGCTGCGCGCGACTTCGATGCCGCGCTGGCGCTGCAGCAGGTCGCTGACGGATTCGGCGCCGGAATTGGCGATTTCTTCAGGGCCGATGACGAGGGTGTCGCTGAGTACCTCGCTGGCCGGCTGCGGCGTGCGGGTCGCGGTGACGACCACGGTATCGGGGGATTTGTCCGTTGCGGTCTGGGCAAAGGAGGCGGGCGCGGCGATGGCTAGCGCGAGCGAGGTGATCGCGGCGTGCCGTAAAGCAGGAGAGGTCATGACTATTTTTCAGTAAGTATTATCAAGCAATCGGCCAACTTCCCCGTGGGCCGGATTGAACAGAAGCCCGGCCATCCGGCCAATATGCTTCCACCTGTTTTGGCCGGTATCCGGGCTGGCAAGTAGCGCTGCCCTACCTTCCCATGCAAGCGCACAGTGGTGTATGGGGACAGCTCGTCGCGCATGTGGCGACACTTGCTTACCGTTGCGGGGGCAGCACACGTTGACCGCCGAAGCGGCATCGTGTTTCCCGTTTAACTGCGCACATGGACATGTGCGCGGGCACCAAAACGCCGCCATTATACGCTGGGCGCAGCGCCGTCATGGCAATCCGACAAGCGCGGCCGCTCAGGACACGGGACCGGAATGGCCGTCGGCAGTCCGTCAGCAATCGATCAGCAGGAGTTCGCCGTAGGCGATGCGGTGCGGCGCGCCGGCGGCCTTGCGGGCGATCTCGGCGAGGGGCAAGCCGTCGGTCCAGGCGCAAAGCAGGCGCATGGTGCCGGCGTGGCAAATGGCGATGACGCTGTCGTGCGGCAGCCGGCGGACCTCGTCGCGGAAGGCGCCGACCCGCGCCGCCAACGCCAGCACGCTCTCGCCGCCGCCGGGGCGATAGCCGGCCAGGTCGTCCGACCAGGCGTCGATCTCGGCGCGCGGGATATCTTGCCAGTGGCGCATTTCCCAGTCGCCGAAATCCATCTCGGCCAGGCGCGGGTCGAAAGTCAGCGAGGGGTGCTTCAGGGCGGTGGCGAGCAGCGCGCAGCGTTGCAGGGGGCTGGAAAAGACCGGTGCGTCCGGCGGCAGGTCCGCTTGCAGGGCGGCGAGGACGCGGGCCAGGTCGTCCGGCGCCACGGCCAGGTCGGTGCTACCGTAGCACAGCCCCGGCGCGGCGATAGTGCGCGGATGGCGGACCAGGATCAGGCGCATCGTCAGACTCAGGCCCAGACCCAGGCCCAGGCGCCGTGGCGGAAGGCGGCCAGCACGGCGAGATAGAAGGCGATTTCAGTCGCCTGCTGCACCGCGCCCAGGCAGTCGCCGGTGTAGCCGCCCAGGCGGCGGATGAAGAGCCGCGCCAGCCACAGCGTGACGAGGGCCGCGCCCAGCGCGCCGCCGGCCATCGCGCGCCACGGCAGTTGGCCGCCCAGGCCGAGGATCAAGGCCGGCAGGAGGGCCGTCGCAGCGGCGAGCGCAAATTCGGCGCCGCTCATTTCCTGCGCCAGCGGCTTGGCCTTGCTGTCGGCGCGGGCGTATTCCAGTCTCCAGATCAGCGAGGCGGCGGCCAGGCGCGACAGCGGATGGGCGAGAAACAGCGCCGCGATCGCCGTGCCGGGCGGCAGCAGCGACAGCAGCGTCACCTTCAGCGCGAGCAGGCAGCCGATGCCGATCGCGCCGTAGGCGCCGATGCGCGAATCCTTCATGATCTCCAGCACGCGCTCGCGCGTCATGCCGCCACCAAAGCCGTCGCACATGTCGGCGAAACCGTCTTCGTGGAAGGCGCCGGTGACATGGATGCCGGCTATCGTCGCCAGCAAGGCCGCCACCGGCGCCGGCCAGATCCATGACGCCAGCGCGTAGATCGCGCTACTGCATGCCGCCACCACGATGCCGACCAGCGGAAAATAGCGCGAGGCGTGATGCAGCCAGCTGGCCTCGAATCCAACCCAGCGCGGAATCGGCAGCCGCGTGAAAAACTGCAGCGCGATAAAGAACAGGCGGCATTGATGCAGGCAAAAACGCAGGCAAATACGCAGGCAAGAGCGGAGGGCGTTCGGCATGGGTAAGACTCAGGCCGATTTTTCGCTGACCTGGGCCGATTCGAAGGTGGCCATCTCACGCAGGAAATTGACAGCCGATTGCAGCAGCGGCAGGGCCAGCGCGGCGCCGCTGCCTTCACCGAGACGCAGGCCCAGGTTCAGCAGCGGGCGGCCGCCCAGATTGTCGAGCAGGCGCTGGTGGCCGTTTTCGTTGGAGCAATGCGAAAAGACGCAGTAATCCAGGATGGCCGGCCGCAGGCGCGCCGCGACCAGCAAGGCGCTGGTGACGATGAAGCCGTCGATCAGCAAGACCATGCGCCGTTCGGCGGCTTTCAGCATCGCGCCGGCCATCATCGCAATCTCGAAGCCGCCGAAGGTCGCCAGCACATCCAGCGGTTCAGTTACCTTGGCGTGCAGCGCCGCCGCGGCTTCGATCACGCCTTGTTTGTGCAGGATGCCATCGGCGGACAGACCGGTGCCGGCGCCGACGCAATCGGCGGCCGGGATCTGCGTCAGCTTATGCATCAGCGCGGCGGCGGCGGTGGTGTTGCCAATGCCCATTTCGCCGAAGCCGATTACATTGCCTTCCAGTTCGTCGGCCAGGGCCATGCCGGCGGCGAGGGCGGCGGTGCATTGCTCCTGCGTCATCGCCGCTTCGGTGGCGAAGTTGCGCGTGCCCGGGGCTTGTTTACGGTCGATCAAGCCGTCGCGCTGGCCGAAATCATGATTCACGCCGGCGTCGATGACATGCAGCGCGCAGTTGTGCTGGCGCGCAAAGACATTGATGGCCGCGCCTTTGGCGAGGAAGTTCTCCACCATTTGCCAGGTCACGCTCTGCGGATAGGCGGAAATGCCTTCGGCGACGACGCCATGGTCGGCGGCAAATACCAGGATCGCCGGCTGGGTCAGCGCCACTTGCGTCGTCTTTTGGATCAGGCCGACTTGCTTGGCGAGCACTTCCAGCACTCCGAGGCTGCCGAGCGGCTTGGTCTTGTTATTGATGGCCTGGTCCAGCAGGATTGCAAGGGCGCCGTCGCGTGTCGAGGGGATGTCTGGGATGTGCATATATAGGGTAAGAAATGGCATGAATTTGCCGCCGCTACGATAGCACACGGCAATCTTTAGATCTGCGTGCAAAAGCCCTTGCCAAGTCCCCGTCGTCTTTGCTATAGTTCGCCTCCCCGCTGAAAGGCGCATCAAAACAAGCAGTTACGCAAGTTACTGCAAGTAATTGCGCAGCGTCGGGGGGCGGTCTGAAAAAGACGGCGCGGTAAAAAATAAGTTTGACGAAGATCAGTAAATGCTTCATACTCTTTCTTCTTCGCTGCTGACAAACAAAACGCTTTGTCAGGGTTGCACAAACCGGCAGCAGGCAGTACCGAACAAGTTCTTTAACAATTAACAGTCGATAAGTGTGGGCGTTTGATGGTAGTGCGCGTTACTTCGGTAGCGTCAAACT